>NZ_LSHM01000011.1:0-82592 GCF_001557175.1 Blastomonas sp. CCH9-A1 | reverse complement strand
AGCTCTGGGACCAGCTCAGCGGCCAGCTCGGGGGCCAGCTCTGGGGCCAGCTCAGGGGCCAGCTCAGGGGCCAGCTCAGCGGCCAGCTCGGGGGCCAGCTCTGGGACCAGCTCAGCGGCCAGCTCTGGGACCAGCTCAGGGGCCAGCTCTGGGACCAGCTCAGCGGCCAGCTCGGGGGCCAGCTCTGGGGCCAGCTCAGCGGCCAGCTCTGGGACCAGCGTATCTACAATCCGCATTTTCTCTGGGGTAGCCAAGACCTTTACTGGATCGCGTGGGGCACGTTTGCAGAGAAGATCGGCGTAAAGCTTGATCACGCGACATCGCGCAATCTCGACACGATGAATCGCATCGGTCGCCAGTGCGAATGGTGGTGGCCTTTCGAGAATGTTGTCATTACCTCGCAACGGCCCGTCACGGTGCGATGGGACGACGCGCGACGGCTGCACTGCGAAGACGGCCCGGCCATCGCCTATGCGGACGGTTATTCGCTCTACGCTTGGCACGGCACGCGCCTGCCCGGCGAGTGGGTCGAGAACCGCGCGACGATCGACCCGCAGGAAATTCTGCGCTGCGCCAATGTCGAACAGCGCGCGGCGGGTGCGGCGTGCATCGGATGGCCCCGGATGCTCACCGCGCTGGACTACAAGATCATCGATGCGGACCCCGACCCGTCGCATGGCGAGGTTATCGAGCTGCGGCTTGATGGCCTGCCAGAGCCGGGGCGGTTCCTCAAGGCGGAGTGCCCTCGAAATGGCACGATCTGCGAGGGCATTCCGCGCAACATCTCGACTGTGCTTGAGGCGCAGGCGTGGCGTGTCGGCTTGGAGCCGCACGAATTTTCCTACCCCACCGTCCGGACATGAAAGGAACACGGACATGAAGCGTGAAGTTATTGGAGCACAGGGCGAAATCACCATCTTTCGGGTGGACGCGATGCCGGAAGGGCTGACCGTTCACACCGAAAAGGATGCGCGCGGTCGCCCGATCATCAGCCACAGCGAGAGCGGTAATCACCACGTTCTCGACCGCGCCGTGGCCGTCATGGAAAAGCCGGACGCGCCGGAAGGTATGCGCATTCTCTACGCGCTGCTCGACGAGCCGACCGACCTTATCCAGGACGCATCAGACGCGCACGGCAGCCACACGCTGGCCGCTGGCATCTACGAAATGCGGATCGCGCGCGAGTTCGACCCGTTCAGCGAGCAGGTGCGCCGTGTCGCGGACTGATCGCATGGCAGGGGGCGGCGTTGTGTCGCCCCCGATGCCTGAAATCGGCTGATCGTGAACGGAAGGAAGTGCAATGACGCACCAATACATCATAGCCGGAACCTACATCGGCGGCATCCTGCTGACCCTGTTCTTCGGAGAGGTGATCGCTGATCGGATGCCACGCCGCCATCGCAACCTGATCGCGCTCTATGCCTTCGTATGGCCGCTGGCTGGCTTTGTCGCTGTCCCCTGGCTGGGCAAGAAGGTCCGGCGCTGGATGAGGGGGAGGGCGCGGTGATGGCTGAGCAATCGGCGATCGAATGGACCGACGCGACGGTCAATTTCTGGTGGGGCTGCACCAAGGTTGGGCCCGGCTGCGACGGCTGCTATGCTGAGGCGTGGGCGAAGCGCACCGGCCACAACGTCTTTGGTGTCGGTGTCGAACGGCGCTGGATCAAGGGCGCGCTGCCCGCGCTGGCGAAACTGAACAAAGGCGCGGCGGCGTTCTACAAGCAGCACGGTCGCAAGCGCCGGGTGTTCATGCAGAGCATGTCCGACCTGTTCGACAAGGAAGTGCCCATCGAGTGGCTGGCAACGGCCTGGGGCGCTATCCATGCCTGTAGCGATCTCGACATCCAGATCGTCACCAAGCGCCTGCCGATGATCGAGAAGCGTCTCGCCGCCTTTGCCGATCACGAATGGGCTTCGCGCTGGCCGAAGCACGCCGGTCTGATCGCCACCGTCGTCAACCAAGAGGAAGCCGACCGCGATATCCCGCGCCTGATCGAGCTCAAGCAGAAGCTGGGCATTCCATGGATCGGGTTGAGCATGGAGCCGCTGCTCGGGCCCATTGTGTTGCGGCCCGAATGGCTTGTGCATCTGAATTGGGTGATCATTGGCGGCGAATCCGGCACTGGCGCGCGGTTCATGCAGAACGAATGGGCGCAGCCGATCGTCAACCAGTGCCAAGCCGCGTCGGTCGCCGTGTTCGTCAAGCAACTGTCCAGCGGCGGACCGAAGGCGATCAAGGATATCGAGCAGTTCCCCGAGGGGCTGCGGGTGAGGGAGTGGCCCCATGCTTGAAGCCCTAGCCCTCATGTGCAGCCCATACCTACAGGAGCAAGAGCGATGACACTCGCTGCGCGCATCAGCCAGGCGGATGTGGAGCGTGCCACCAAGGCAGTGCGCGCCGCTGGCTATGAGCGCGCGCGGATCGTCCTGGATTTGGCAAAGCAGAAGATCGAGATCATCATAGGCGAATCCGTGCAGGACGAGCCTGCGCCGGACACCTGGAGCGATGATGATGTCTGACCTGCCCCCCCATGTCTGCGCGGTGTTCGACCGCCATGGCAAGATCCGCTACCGCTTTCGCCGCGCTGGCTACCGTTCCGGCTACATCAAGGCCGAGCCCGGCACCCCCGATTTCATGCGCCGCTATGCCGAGCTGCTGGAGGGAAAGGCCGAGCGCAAGCCTGTGCAGTCCGGCAATCCGGTCACCCCAAAGAGTCTCGACGATCTAGGCCAGCGCCTGCGCGCGACCGTGAAATGGCAGCGGCAGGCCTCGTCGACCAAGACCGTTTACGGCGGCATCATTGACCGCTTCTGCGACACCAAGGATCGCAAGGGCAGGCGCTATGGCGAGCGGCCAGTCGCCAGCGTTACCGTGGGCTGGCTCGAGAACATCCTGGCACAGATGGCAGACCGCCCTCAGGCTGCGAACATGCTGCGCAAGACCGTGCGCCGGATGCTGAAACACGCGGTCAAGCTGGGCTGGCGCGATGACAATCCGGCCGATCTCACCGATGCCTATCCCAAGGGTGCTGGCTATCATTGCTGGACCGAGGAGGAAATCGCGCAGTTCCGCGCCCATCACGCCAACGGCACGACCGCCAGGCTGGCGATGGAGCTCGCTCTGAACACCGCCGCGCGCCGCTGCAATGTTGCCCAGATTGAGCGCGAGCACATCCGCGACGGTCGCATCGCCGTGCAGCATGTGAAGAACGGGAATCTGACCCGGGTGGCGATGGCGCCGGAGGCACGCCGGGCGCTCGAGGCGATGCCAGCTGCCCCGATCAAGCACCTGATCCTCACCAAGTTCGGCAAGCCCTACACCGCAGCCGGATTCGGCAATGCGTTCAGGGAATGGTGCGATCAGGCAGGCCTTCCGAAACACTGCTCGATCCACGGCCTGCGCAAGGCGCGCAGTCGCCAGCTGGCAGAGGCAGGGGCCAGCGATGCAATGGGCCGGTCATTCACTGGTCAGAAGAAAAACGAGACGTTCGCCTATTACGCTGCGGCGGCCAACATGGACGCTCTGGCAGATCAGGCCATGTCCAACCTTGCACAACATGGGTTTGTCCAACCGCAAGAAAATGAAGGTTTTTCAGATGTTTGAGAATGAGGCTGGCTCCCCGAGTAGGATTCGAACCTACGGCCAAGTGATTAACAGTCACCTACTCTACCGCTGAGCTATCGGGGAACGCTCTTTTGCCTTCCCGGCGAGGCGATGCTCCCCGGGAGAAGCGCGCCTATAGCACCGGGTTTTTTGGTTTGGCAAGCACCTGATTTCATGTTCAGACGATAAATTGTTCAGCCGAAATGCGGTCGTCCAGGCTGTGGCCCGGATCGAACATCAGCGACAGGCGGCGGTTGGGGTCGATGGCGATCTGGATATCGCGGATATCGCGCACCTCGCGCTGGTCGGCCACCGCGCTGACCGGGCGTTTGCCGGGTTCCAGCACGCGAAAGGTAATCTGCGACGAATCGGGCAGCAGCGCGCCCTTCCACCGGCGCGGGCGGAACGGGCTGATCGGGGTGAGCGCCAGCATGCCGCAGCCCAGCGGCAGGATCGGGCCGTTGGCGGAGAGATTGTAGGCGGTCGAGCCCGCCGGCGTCGCCACCAGCACGCCGTCGCAGACCAGCTCGCCGATTCGCACCGCGTTGTTGACGCTGACCTCAAGCTTGGCGGTCTGGCGCGTTTCGCGCAGCAGCGACACTTCGTTGATCGCAGGATAGGTGACGCGCTCGCCGCTCATCGTCGTCGCGGTCATCGACAGCGGCAGCACCTCGAAGCTCTGCGCCCGGTCCAGCCGGTGCACGATGCTGTCGCCGCTGCGCCACAGGTTCATCAGGAACCCGACGGTGCCTAGGTTCAGGCCATAGACGGGTACGATCCGCCCGCGTTCGAGCATCTGGTGCAGCGTCTGCAGCATGAAACCGTCGCCGCCCATGACGACGACGATATCGGCCTCGTCCAGGCTGGCCCATTCATGCGCCGCCTGCACCTCGCGCGCCGCCTTGCGCGCCCGTTCGGTGGGAGAGACGGCCAGCGCGATTTTGCGGTCAATAACCGATGGGGGCATGTTCCACGCCTTATCTTATGGGTGACAGGGTCTTAACGGATCGGTGCTAATGCGCCAATGTTTCTTGGGCGGTTGCGCATGGTGCCATGACAGGGCATCGCGCGGCAGTGTTCCTGCAAATGGGGGCGGGGTCTGGACAGCAGCGGATATCGGGACAGGCCGACCTGGCGCGGCAGCAGCGCTGGCGCGGTGGACACGGCGCTCGCGGCGGCGCTGGCGGCGTGCGGCTTTGCGCCTGCCGGGAACGGCCCTGCCGATCTGCTGGTTGCGGACATGCGCGGCAAGACCGATGACCTGCCACGCGAGATCGCCAGTCATGCGGGTCCCGGCCTGCTGATCTGCGACAGCGCGTGGCCCGGCCTTGCGCATCCTCTCCCCGCCGCGATCACGCATGCGCTGGTCGCGCCATTTGCGGATGAGGCGCTGCAATTGCAGCTGCGGCTGATCCATGGCCAGCTGGCCTGCCGGAACGAACTGGTGCCCGATCTGCACAAGCGAATCGCCGATTTTGCGGCGGCGGGCGAGGGGGCTTTGCACGCGATGCTGATCGGGCTGCGCCGCATGCCTGCGGTCAACGCGACCTATGGCACTGCGGTGGGCGATGCCGCGCTCGAGGCGATGGAGCAGCGACTCGAACGGCAGGCGGCACGGCTTTCCTCCGGCAGCGCGCTGACGTTGCGCCTGTCGGGCGGCGATTTCCTGATTGCCTATGCCATGGCCGAAGAGAGGCTGGGCTGGCAGGTCATGGCCGAACGGATGCTGCGCGTCGTTTCCGAACCGCTCGACGTCGCCGGGCACCGGCTGCGGCTGACCGCGCGCGCGGCGCTCGCGGTGGCGCGTGAGGGCGAGGGGCCGGTGTCGCTGCTCGACCGGCTGTCGGCGGGGCTCGCCCAGGCGCGCGAAAACGCCGCCGATCCGGTGCGCTGGGCCGATCGCCAGTCCGACCATGCGCCGCAGCGCGGCTATCGGCTCGAACAGGACATCGTCCAGGCGATCGAGCGCGACGAGATCACCGTATTGTTCCAGCCGCAATTCTCGGTCGAGACCGGAAAGATCACCGGGGCCGAGGCGCTCGCCCGCTGGCAGCATCCGCAATATGGCGAGATCGGCGCGGGCACGCTGTTCGCCATCGCCGACAAGGCCGATTTCACGCGCGCGCTATCGCGGCATATCCGCCAGCGCGCGATGCAGCACGCGGCGCGCTGGACCGGACCGCTCGCGCCGCTCAGGCTGTCGCTGAACGTGACCGCCGAGGACTTGGGCGAAAAGGGCTTTGCCAAACGCGAGCTGGGGATGCTGGCCGAAGCCGGGTTCAATCCGCGCCGTCTGACGCTGGAAATGACCGAGCAGGCGCTCGTCCCCGATCTGAAGCGCGCGGCAGCCCGCTTTGCCGCGCTGCGCGATGCCGGGGTGCGAATAGCCGTCGATGATTTCGGCACCGGCTATTCGAGCCTGCTATACTTGAAGCGCCTCCCGCTCGACTATCTCAAGCTCGACCATGCGATGACGCGCGATATCGGCGGCGCCGAGGCGGACCGGATCATCGTGCGCTCGGTGATCGCGATGGCCAAGGCGCTGAGCCTCAAGGTGATTGCCGAGGGGGTGGAGAGCGACGCGCAGCTCGCCGCGCTGCGCGACGAGGGCTGCGACTATTTCCAGGGCTTCCTGCGCGGTCGGGCGATGGAGGCGGAAGTTTTCGCAGAGTTTGCGCGGGAGGAACTGGGGTGACTGAACCTGCTCTCTCCCCTTCAGGGGAGAGATAGCGAGACTTGCGAGCTTGCTCGCTAGTCGCAGCAGAGAGGGGCATCTGGGAACAAGAACGTCTGCGCACTTGCCCCTCTCCCAACCGCTGACCGAGGCGCGTGACTCGGTCTGCCCCCTGAAGGGGAGAGGGCTCCTCGCGCCTTACCCTGCCTTCGCACTCTTCTTCACAATGCCCGCCAGGCCCTTGGAAAGCTGGATCAACCCGTTGATCCGCGAGGCCGGATCGCTCCACACGCGCTGGATCAGCAGCTTCTGGTCAGGGCGCAGCTTGGCGGTGCCCTTGAGCCGCTCGACATAGGCGAGCAGACCGGGGACGTCGGGGAAGCTGTCGTTATGGAAGCTGACCAAAGCCCCCCGCGCGCCGACATCGATCTTGGCGACGCACGCGGTGATGCAGTTGAGCTTGATCTCGATCAGCTTGATGAGGTTGCTCGTCGCATCGGGCAGCGGGCCGAACCGGTCGATCATTTCCGCCGCGAACGCTTCGATCTCGGCGCGATTGGTGAGGTCGTTCATCCGGCGATAGAGCGCCATGCGCACCGCCAGATCGGGGACATAATCCTCGGGAATCAGGATCGGCGCATCGACGGTGATCTGCGGCGAGAATTTCTGGCGCGGCAGGTCGAGCGACAGGCCGCCCGCCTTGGCCTCCAGAATCGCCTCCTCGAGCATCGACTGGTAGAGCTCGAACCCGACCTCGCGGATATGGCCCGACTGTTCGTCGCCGACCAGATTGCCCGCGCCGCGAATGTCGAGATCGTGGCTGGCGAGCTGGAAGCCTGCGCCCAGCGTGTCGAGATCGCCCAGCACCTTGAGCCTTTTCTCCGCCGTCTCGGTCAGCACGCGGTTTTCCGGCGTGGTCATATACGCATAGGCGCGCGTCTTGGAACGCCCGACGCGCCCGCGCAGCTGGTAGAGCTGGGCCAGGCCGAAGGTGTCGGCGCGGTGGATGATCAGCGTGTTGGCGCTGGGGATGTCGATGCCCGATTCGACGATGGTGGTCGACAGCAGCACGTCATATTTGCGGTCATAGAACGCGCTCATCCGCTCCTCGACATCGGATGGGGCCATCTGGCCGTGCGCCATGATGTGGCGAATCTCGGGTACCTCGTCGCGGATGAATTCGCTGAGCTTGTCGAGATCGCTGATGCGCGGCGCGACGAAATAGGACTGGCCGCCGCGATAATGTTCGCGCAGCAGCGCCTCGCGCAGCACCACCGGGTCCCAGGGCATCACATAGGTGCGCACCGCGAGGCGATCGACCGGTGGCGTCTGGATCACTGAAAGTTCGCGCAGGCCAGACATCGCCATCTGCAGCGTGCGCGGGATGGGCGTTGCGGTCAGCGTCAGCACATGGACATCGGCCTTGAGCGCCTTCAATCGCTCCTTGTGGACCACGCCGAAGCGCTGTTCCTCGTCGATGATGACGAGGCCCAGCCGCTTGAACTCGACCGACTTGGCGAGCAGCGCGTGCGTGCCGATGACGATATCGGTGGTGCCATTGGCCAGGCCCTCGCGCGTTGTCTTGGCTTCGCTCGCGGTGACGAGGCGCGACAGGCGGCCGATATTGAGCGGAAAGCCCTGAAAGCGCTCGACGAAATTGGTGTAATGCTGGCGCGCGAGCAGCGTCGTCGGCGCGACGATCGCGACCTGCATGCCCGACATGGCGGCGACGAACGCCGCGCGCATCGCCACCTCGGTCTTGCCGAAGCCGACATCGCCGCAGACCAGCCTGTCCATCGGCTTGCCCGAAGCCAGATCCTCGAGCACCTCGGCGATCACGCGCTCCTGGTCCTCGGTTTCCTCGTACGGGAAGCGGTCGACGAAGCTCGCATAGACGCCCGGCTCGACCTCGGCGACATCGGCGGTGCGCAGCGCGCGTTCCGCTGCGGTCTTCATCAGCTCGCCCGCGATCGCCTGGATGCGTTCCTTGAGCTTGGCGCGCCGCCGCTGCCAGGCCTCGCCGCCCAGCTTGTCGAGCGCGACGCCCTCGCTTTCCGAGCCATAGCGGGTGAGGACGTCGATATTCTCGACCGGAACGTAGAGCTTGTCGCCGCCGGCATAGGTCAGCCAGACGCAATCGTGCGGGCTCTTGCCGACGGGGATAGAGACCAGCCCCTCATAGCGGCCGATGCCATGGTCGATATGCACGACGAGGTCGCCCGCGGCGAGCGATTGCAGCTCGGCGAGAAACGCATCGGCGGACTTGCGCTTTTTGCGCCGCCGCACCAGCCGGTCGCCGAGCAGGTCCTGTTCGGAGAGCAGCTCGTAGCGCTCGGTGGCAAAGCCGTGATCCTGCGGCAGCACGACCATGGAGGCCATGCCGGTTGCCGCCTGGCCCAGGGCTTCCTGCCAGCTGTCCGCGAGCGCCATGCGCGCAAGCCCATGGTCCTTGAGCAGGCCGAGAAGGCGGCTGCGCGAACCTTCCGAATAGCTCGCGATGATCGCGCCCTTGTCCGCCTTGCGAAGCGCATCGATATGCGCGGCGGCGGCGGCATAGACATTGTCGCCGCGTGCGCGCTCGGCGCCGAAATCGCGTGCGGTGCGATAGCCCAGGCCGAGCACGCGGCTCGATTCGGGCTCGTCATGGCCGCTGACGAGGTGGATCGGAGTTTCATCCGCCGCCGCACGCCATTCCTTGGGCACCAGATAGAGCGCCGAGGGCTTGAGCGGGCGATAGCTGCCGGCCTTGTCCTCGTTTCCGCGCTGGCGATTGGCGTGATAATCGGTGATGCTTTCGAAACGCTGGTCGGCGGCGGCATCCGCGCCCGCATCGCGCAGCACGATGTCGGCATCGTCGAGATGCTCGAACAGCGGCACCAGCCGCTCCTCGATCATCGGCAGCCAGTGTTCCATGCCTGCGAGCCTGCGTCCGTCGCTGATCGCCTGATAGAGCGGATCGGTGGTGGCATTGGCGCCGAACGCCTCGCGATAGGCGCTGCGGAAGCGCCGGATACTGTCGGCATCGAGCAGCACTTCGGATGCGGGCAGCAATATGTGCCGCTCGACCCGCTCGGTCGATCGCTGCGTGCCGGGATCGAAGGCGCGCATCGTGTCGAGCTCGTCACCAAAGAAATCGAGCCTGAGGCCTGAATCCATCCCCGCCGGGAAGATGTCGATCAGGTTGCCGCGCACCGCGAACTCGCCCGAATCGGCGACGGTGTCGGTGCGGGCATAGCCCTGGCGCACCAGCTTCTCGATCAGCGCCTCGCGCGCGATCGTCATGCCGGGCTTCAGTTCCGCGCCGACCTGGCGGATGCGGAACGGGGTCAGCGTGCGCTGGGTGACGGCATTGGCCGTGGTGACCAGAAGCTGCGGGCCACCGGCGGGCTGCTGCAGCGTCCACAGCGCCTTCAGCCGCCTTGCGGTAATGCCGAGCGAGGGCGAGGCGCGGTCATAGGGCAGGCAGTCCCAGGCGGGGAACTCGATCGCCTCAAGGTCCGGCGCATAAAAGGGCGCGGTTTCGGCCACCGCGTGCATCAGTGCATCGTCGGGCGCGATGAACACGATGCGGCCGCCCTGCTTGCGCGCAGCCGCCGCGCGGGCGAGGTCCGCGAGAAGCAAGGGTAGCGCTCCGGGCGCGACGTTGGCGAGCGTCAGCGGCGCTGTCGCCTGAAGGATGCGGCTGATGCTGTCCACGGGGTCTAGCCTTGCGCGCCGGTGCAATCAGCGCGGAATGTTGATGAAGTCGAGCTTCTGGAAGGCCTGCATCTGCGGCCCTTCGAATTGCTCCGGCACCGGCTGCTTGCCGATGGCCCAGGCCATGATGTCGACGTCCTGTTCCTCGATCAGCGTCTCGAACCAGTCGAGCTCTTCGTCAGACCAGGTCTTGCCATAGCGGTCGAAAAAGCCGCCGATCATGTAATCCGCCTCGCGCGTGCCCCGGTGCCAGGCGCGGAAGGCCAGGCGGCGCAATCGGGTTTCGCGGTCCATGCCAGAAGTTCCTTTGCTTGCGGGGTGGGCCGGGCCTGCCTAAGACGGTGGACAGGATTCCAGCCAGCAGCGCATTCATCTGCCTGCCTTTTTGCGATAGCCATGCGCCCCGAGATACTCAACCCCGCATTCGCCGAGATCGAGAGCCTCAAGGGCGTCGGCGTGAGCTTGCAGAAGCCGTTCGCACGGCTGGGCATTTCGCGGGTCAAGGACATGGCCTATCATCTGCCGACGGGCTTCATCCGCCGCAGGCGTGTCGACAATGCCGATCAGGCAGGCACGGGCGAGCAGATCATCATCGCGCTCACCGCCACCGGCTATCGCTCCAGCCCCGGACGCGGACCGACGCGGGTGATCGCCGAGGACTCGATCGGCAACCATATCGCGCTGGTCTATTTCGGCGGCAATCCAGGCTGGGCGAAGAAGCTCTGGCCGCTGGGCGAGACGCGGCTGGCGGCGGGCAAGCTCGAGATCTGGGGCGAGGCCTGGCAGATCGTCCATCCTGATCACGTGGTGGAGCCGGGCCAGGCCGACCAGATCGGCGAGGCGGAACCCGTATATCCGCTCGCTGAAGGGCTGGGGCAGAAGCGTGTGGCCTCGCTGGCCGCGCAGGCGCTGGCGCAACTGCCGCCGCTGCCCGAATGGATAGAACCGACGCTGAAGGCGCGCGAGGGCTGGCCCGACTGGCACGAGGCGCTCGCCGCCGCGCATCAGGGCATGGACGAAAAGCCCCGCGAGCGGCTGGCCTATGACGAGATATTCGCCAACCAGCTCGCCTTCGCGCTGATCCGGCAGTCGAACCGCAAGCGCAAGGGCGTGGCGCTCGAAGGGGACGGACACCTGCGCGATGCGCTGAAACTGCCCTTCGCGATGACCGGAGCACAGCGGCGGACGATCGAGGAGATCAACGGCGACATGGCGCAGCCCGTGCCGATGCTGCGGCTGCTGCAGGGCGATGTCGGGGCGGGCAAGACGCTGGTCGCGGTGATGGCCATGCTCAATGCGGTCGAATGCGGCGGGCAGGCGGCGCTGCTCGCGCCGACCGAAATCCTCGCGCGCCAGCATTTCGATACCATCTCGCGGATGCTCTCGGGGCTCCCGGTCAGCATCGCGGTGCTCACCGGGCGCGACAAGGGCCGCGCGCGCGAGGCGACCCTCATGGGCCTTGCCGATGGCTCGATCCAGATCGTCATCGGCACGCATGCGCTGTTCCAGGACGCGGTGCGCTATCGCAATCTCGCGCTCGCGGTGATCGACGAACAGCACAAGTTCGGCGTTTCGCAGCGGCTGATGCTGCAGGAAAAGGGCAGGGCGACCCCGCATCTGCTGGCGATGACGGCAACGCCGATCCCGCGCACGCTGACGCTCAGCCATTATGGCGAGATGGACGTGTCGCGTCTTGACGAGCTGCCGCCGGGGCGTCAGCCGATCGAGACTCGCGTGATCGCCGACGATCGCCTGTCCGAGATCGTCGATGGGCTTGCGCGGCATATCGAGCGCGGTGGTCAGGCCTATTGGGTGTGCCCGCTGGTGATGGACAGCGAGACGAGCGACCTTGCCGCCGCCGAGACGCGTGCGGCGCAGCTTGCCGAGCGCTTTCCCGGCAAGGTCTCGCTCGTGCACGGCCAGATGCCGGTCGAGCGCAAGGATGCGATGATGGCGGACTTTGCCAGCGGCAAGACCGCGCTGCTGGTCGCGACCACGGTGATCGAGGTCGGTGTCGATGTGCCCAATGCGACGCTGATGATCATCGAGGCGGCGGAGCGCTTCGGCCTGGCGCAACTCCACCAGCTGCGCGGCCGGGTGGGGCGGGGCGACCAGAAATCGGTCTGCGTGCTGCTGCGCGGAAGCGCGCTCAGCGAGACGGCGCGCGCGCGGCTCGCGCTGATGCGCTCGAGCCAGGACGGGTTTCATATTGCCGAAGAAGATCTGCGGCTGCGTGGCGGCGGCGAGCTGCTGGGCACGCGGCAGTCGGGCGACAGCGCGTTCCGCATCGCCAGCCCCGAACAGGTGCAGCGGCTGATCGGCACGGCATCGGACGATGCCCGACTGCTGATGGACCGCGATGGCGGACTCGACAGTGAACGTGGGCAGGCGGCGCGCACCGCGCTGTATCTGTTCGAGCGCGATTATGGAGCCAAGCTGCTCAGGGGCGGGTAGGCGCCGCCCCCGAGCGCACTGGATTGTCAGGCGGCGGGCATGATGCTCGCGACATAGATGGCATAGCCCGACAGGCCGAGCAGCGTCAGCATCGAGGTCAATGTGCCGATCATCCGGCCGATGCCGAACGCGCCGCCATCCATGCCCAGGCCATGCGCCAGCCGGCCGATCATGTAGACCACGCCGACCACCCACAGCCAGGTCGCAGCATAGCCCGAACATTCGAGCGCACCGATCAGCACCAGCACGAAGGGCGTGTATTCGACGAAATTCGCCTGCGCGCGCATGCGGCGGATGACGAATTCGTTGCCGCCATCGCCCACGCTGACCTTCTGGCTGGTGCGCACCTGGCCGATGCGGATGGCGAGCCACAGGTTGATCAATCCGGCAGCAGCGGCCATGGTCAGTGTCAGCGGCAGGTTCATGCGTATCGTCCCCTCGTTGGCGGTCGTCCGCGTCATGGCGACCAATTGTGCAGCGGACTAGCGCGACAGAGCTTGCAACGCACGAGATTTTCGCTATAGCGCCGCCTTCGCACGCGAATGGGCCGTGTCGCTGTATCGGCAGGCCGCGCCAGGCGCTTCCTGTTGGGGCGTCCCGGCAATATCGCATTGATTGACAAGCAATTTAAGGTTAGCAGGCTGCCATGGCTGTTCCTAAGAGAAAAACTTCGCCCTCCAAGCGTGGCATGCGTCGCAGCCACGATTCGCTGACCATCGACGCGTTCAGCGAATGCTCCAACTGTGGTGAACTGAAGCGCCCGCACCATGTCTGCGGCGCATGCGGCCATTATAACGGCCGTGAGGTGCTCGAAGTCGCCTGATCCTTATCAGACGGTCTTTGCACTTTTTCAGGGGGATTAACCGGTGCCGATGAAGCCGCGGATCGCGATTGATGCGATGGGCGGTGATGAAGGCGTGCGGGTGATGCTGGGCGGGGCGGCCGAGGCGCGCCACCGCCACGAGCGTTTCACCTTTCTGCTGGTCGGCGACGAAAAGCAGATCAAGCAGGGCCTGGACAATCACCCCAATTTGCGCGCGGCGTCCGAGATCCTTCACACCGAAGAGGTGGTGAAGGGCGAGGACAAGCCCAGCCAGGCGCTGCGCAAATCCAAGAACAGCTCGATGGGACTCGCCATCCAGGCGGTGAAGTCCGGCGATTGCAGCGCTGCTGTAAGCGCCGGCAATACCGGCGCGCTGATGGCGATGGCCAAGCTGGCGCTGCGCACCATGCCGGGGATCGATCGGCCCGCGCTCGCCGCATTGCTGCCGACGCTCGAAGAGACCGACATGGTCATGCTCGACCTTGGCGCGAATACCGAGTGCGACGCGCGCAACCTCGTGCAGTTCGCGATCATGGGCGCGGTCTATTCGCAGATCATCTTCGGCTTTGAAAAGCCCCGCACCGGGCTGCTCAACATCGGCACAGAAGAATCGAAGGGCACCGAGGCGATCCGCGATGCGGCTGCCGCGCTGCGCGCCGCGACGCACCTGCCGATGCAGTTCCAGGGTTTCACCGAAGCCGACAAGATCTCGCGCGGCGATGTCGATGTGGTCGTCACCGACGGCTTTTCGGGCAATATCGCCTTGAAGGCATTGGAAGGCACCGCCCGCTTCGTCACCGATCTGCTCAAGCGCAGCTTCCAGTCCTCGCTCCGCTCGAAGATCGGCTTCCTGATCTCGCGCCCGGCGACCGAGTTGCTCAAGCACCATCTCGACCCCAACAACCATAATGGCGCGGTGTTCCTGGGCCTCAATGGCGTGGTGGTGAAAAGCCACGGATCGGCCAGCATCAAGGGTGTGGCGAACGCGGTCGAGGTGGCCGCGCGGCTGGTCGAGGACAATATCACGCAGCGCATCGGCGATGTGCTGAAGGATTTTGATACCAGCGCGATCGCCAGCAACGGCGCCGCTTCCAATGGATCGGGCGAATTTCTCAAATGACTTTTCAGGCTCCGGCGACGCGCAGTGTCATTCTCGGCACGGGATCGGCACTGCCAGCCAAGCGGGTATCCAATGCCGAACTGGCTGAAACCGTCGATACTTCGGACGAATGGATCACCGAGCGCACCGGCATCAAGTTCCGCCATGTCGCCGCGCCGGAAGAGACCACGGGCACATTGGCAATCCAGGCGGCCAACAACGCGCTCGAAGCCGCAGGGCTGGCAGGCAGCGAAATCGACCTGATCGTGCTTGCGACAGCGACCCCCGACCATACCTTCCCCGCCACTGCGACCAAGGTGCAGTCGGCGATCGGAATGGTGGGCGGCATCGCTTTCGACGTCGCGGCGGTCTGCTCGGGCTTTCTCTATGCGCTCAGCGTAGCGGACAGCATGCTGCGCACCGGCATGGGCAGCCGCGCGCTGGTGATCGGCGCGGAAACCTTCAGCCGCATTCTCGACTGGGAAGATCGCGGCACCTGCGTGCTGTTCGGCGATGGTGCGGGCGCGGTCGTGCTCGGGCTTGAAACCGCCGCCGAGGGCGATAGCGCCGCACGCGGCATCCTGACGACCCAGTTGCACGCCGATGGTCGCCACCACGACCTGCTCTATGTCGATGGCGGGCCTTCGACCACCGGCACCGTCGGCAAGGTCCGGATGAAGGGGCGCGAAGTGTTCCGCCATGCCGTGGTCAATCTCGCCGAAGTCATGGAACAAGTGCTGCACCGGCTGGGCCTGACCAGCGCGGATATCGACTGGGTGGTGCCGCACCAGGCCAATGCCCGCATTCTCGATGCGACCGCACGCAAGCTGGGTCTGCCGCCCGAAAAGGTGGTGGTCACCGTGGACCAGCACGCCAATACTTCGGCCGCGTCGGTTCCGCTCGCGCTCGACACCGCCGTGCGCGATGGGCGCATCCAGCGCGGCGACCTGCTGGTGCTCGAAGCGATGGGCGGCGGTCTTACCTGGGGGGCGGCGGTAATCCGCTATTAACCTCACGCAAATTTGTCGCGCAATCGCCTCTATTCGCACTGTTTTTACATAGCCTCGATTTGCCATTATAACTTCGATCCGCTATCCTGCTCTTGGCGGGTTAGGAGACGGGGCGATGCGTTCAGTGGGTACTTTGACCAGGGCTGATCTGGCAGATACGATCAACAATCAGGTGGGGCTGTCGCGCGCCGATGCGGCGCAGATGGTCGAATCGGTGCTCAACCACATGACCGATGCGCTCGAGCGCGGCGAGAACGTGAAGATCTCGGGGTTCGGCACCTTTCTGTTGCGCGACAAGGGCGAGCGCGTCGGGCGTAACCCCAAGACGGGGGTGGAGGTTCCGATCACCCCGCGCCGCGTGCTGACCTTCCGCGCCAGCCAGATCATGAAGGAAAGGATCATGGCGGGTGACTGATCCGATGGGCTCCTCCGGCAAGGCCGAGGGCGCGATGCGCACCATCGGCGAGGTTTCGGCCGAACTGGGGGTGAAGCCTCACATCCTGCGCTATTGGGAGGCGCAGTTCGACAGCATCAAGCCGCTCAAGCGCGCCGGCGGGCGGCGCTATTACCGGCCCGAGGATGTCGAGACGCTGCGCACGATCGACCGGCTGCTCAACCGCGAGGGCTTTACCGTGCGCGGCGCGCGGCAGTATCTGGCGGGCAAGGCGGCGAAGCCGGCGCATGCTGCAGCAGCACCTGCACCCTCCGCGTCGGCCGCGCCTGCGATCGATCTCGCGGCCTTGCGCGCGATCCGCGACCGTTTGGCAGCAGCGCTCGAAGCGGCCTGAGCCACGCGTCAGAGCGGCTTGCGCATGATCCAGTCGGTGAACGGCACGTTGCCGGTCATGAACTGCTGCTGCCCGACCTTCTCGAACCCGAAGCGCTCGTAGAATCGCTGCGCATCGGGATTGTTGGTATAGACGCACAGGTACAGGCACGTGGCCGCGCGGGCACGGGCCTCCTCGATCACCGCGTCCATCAGCCTGCGGCCCAGACCCGCGCCCTGCCAGCCCGACAGCGCATAGATGCGCTTCAGTTCCACCGATCCGGGCTGCGGCTCGATATCGAGTTCGGGCGGGCTCATCATCGCATAGCCGACCGGCGCGCCGAGCGGCGTTTCCAGCAGCCAGAACGCGTAGTCCGGCTTGTCCAGCCAGCCGGAATAGCGGGCCTCGCCGTGTTCGATCGAACAATGGTCGATCAGCGCTTGCCCCGGATGATCATGCGCAAAGGCGGTTAGAAAGGTGGCCGAGCCGATCAGCGCGAGCTTGGCGGCATCGTCCGGTCCCGCACGGCGCAGGATGGTTTCGGGCAGGATTCTTGCCATGGCGTCAGTCATCGTCCTGCGGCCCCAGCTCGGGGTCGAGATCGCGCGGGCGGGTCACCTCGATCAGCTTGGCGGTGCGGTTGTCGAGCTTTGCCCAGCTGTCGATCGCGATATCCATGATCGCAAGCGCGGCGGTGGGGAATTTCTCCTCGACGACATCGCGCAACGGGCTGGAGCCATCATCGGGCACCAGATCGAACACCAGATCCTCGAGCCCCGGATTGTGCCCGACCATCAGCACATGGCCCGCGCTGTCCTCGACGCCGCGCAGCACGTCGATCAGCGTGACCGAAGAGGCAAGATAGATGCGGCGGTCCCAGTCGGGGTGCAGCGTCTGGCCATAGGCGGTCTCGAAATGGTCGATCGTCTCGGTGACGCGCACCGCAGGCGAGGCGACGACCGCGTCGAACACCATCTTCTTCTCGGCGGCGTAATAGCCCATCGCCTTGGCACCCTTCAGGCCCCGCGCGTTGAGCGGCCGATCGAAATCGCGCAGGGAGCGGTCCAGCCAGTCCGATTTGGCGTGCCGCAGCAAGGTCAGCCGTTTCATCGCATCTCTCCCCCCGGTCCCGTCACGGGATCGATTCGCGCGCCCTCATTTGCCAGCGCAGAAACGCCAGATTGCACCGCTTGTAAAGCTTCGGAAAGCGTGACCCGTCGCACCGGCGTTCCGGGCGGAAAGGCGCTAAGCAGGCGCGAGGGGAAGGCGGAGGAGAGCATGACGAAACGCCCGCGATCGTCCGCGCGGCGAATCAGCCGCCCGAACGCCTGGGCGAGGCGCGCGCGGATGATCATGTCGTCATATTGGGTGCCGCCGCCTGCGAGCTTGCGCGCGCGGTGCAATATGTCGGGCTTGGGCCAGGGCACGCCCTCCATGATCACCAGCCGCAGCGAATCGCCAGGCACGTCGACCCCGTCGCGCAAGCTGTCGGTGCCGAGCAGCGAGGCGCGCGGATCGTCGCGGAAGATGTCGACCAGCGTCCCGGTCTCCATCGGATCGACATGCTGCGCGTAGAGCGGCAGCCCCGATTGGGCGAGCCGGTCGGCGATGCGGCCATGGACGGCGCGCAGCCGCTTGATCGCGGTGAACAGACCCAGGGCTCCGCCGCCTGCCGCTTCGATCAGCCGCCCATAAGCGCCCGCGAGCCCGGCAATATCGCCGCGCTTCACATCGGTGACGATCAGCACCTCGGCCTGATTGGCATAATCGAACGGGCTGCGCGCCTCGAAAAGTTCGGGCGGCTTTTCAAGATGCACCGCGCCGGTGCGCATCATCGCCGGGGTCCAGTCCTCACCGGCCTTGAGCGTCGCCGAGGTCACCAGCACGCCATGCGCGGGCTTGATGACGGCCTCGGCGAGCGGCTTGCCCGGATCGAGCCAGCGGCGGTGCAGCCCCATGTCATATTCGCGCCCCTCGACGCGGTCGAGCGCAAGCCAGTCGACGAAATCGGGGTCCGCCGGGCCACCGATGCGCCCGAGCAGCGAGGCCCAGGCAGCGAGCAGATCGATGCGCCAGCCGAGCGAGGCGATTGCGCCTTCGATCCGTGCGCGCGCCGGGCCGTCGAGCCAGTCAGGCGGGTCCTCGATCAGGATTTCGAGCCTGCGGCCCAGCGCCACCAGCGGCTGGTGCAAGGCATGGATGGCGCGCGCAGCCTCCATCGCGGCGGCGATCAGCGGGCCGTCGAGCTCGGCAAGCTCGGTTTCCAGGCCATAGCCTGCATCCTCCGCGCCGCTCTCGTCGCGGGCATAGACGGTGCCGCGGATCGCGGCGAGCAGCTGCTCGATCTCGCCCGAAGGTGCGCCCTCGCGGATGCGCGCCAGCCAGCCTTCGCCGGGCAGCGCTTCCGCTGCGATCCGCGCCGCCTCAATGGCGCGCCCGCCGAGCTCGTCATAGGAGGCGACGTCGGACAGGCGCGCGGCGAGGCCCCGGCGGCGTCCGCGCGACTTGCCCTCGGGGCCCATCACCCAGCGGCGCATCTCGACCGTTTCCTGCCCGGTCAGCGCGACCGCGAACATCGAATCGGCGGCATCGTGCAGGTGATGGCCCTCGTCGAAGATGATCCGCGTCGGGCGACCCTGCTGCTCGCGCGCGCGGGCGGCGTTGACCATCACCAGCGCATGGTTGGCGATGACCAGATCGGCATTCTGGCTCGACCGCGCGGCATGTTCGATGAAGCATTTGCGGTAATGCGGGCAGCCGGCATAGACGCACTCGCCGCGCCGGTCGGTCAGCGCGGTGACCCCTGCGCGCCGGAACAATGTGGTGAGCCAGCCGGGCAGATCGCCGCCGATCATGTCGCCATCGCGGCTGTACGCGGCCCAGCGCGCGACCAGCTGCGCGAGGACGGCGGCGCGGTTCTGGAAGCCGCCCTGCAGCGCATCCTCGAGATTTAGCAGGCAGAGATAATTCTCGCGGCCCTTGCGGATCACCACGCGTTTGCGGAACTCGGCCTCGTCCGCATAGATGCGCTCGGTCTCGCGCGACAACTGCCGCTGCAGCGCCTTGGTATAGGTGGAGATCCACACCGTGCCGCCCGCTGCGTGCGACCAGAGCGAGGCGGGGGCGAGATAGCCCAGGGTCTTGCCGATCCCGGTACCCGCTTCTGCCAGCAGCATGTGCGGTTCGGCGCGCTTCTCACGCGGGGCGAAGATATGCGCGGCGGTGCGCGCGAACTGGCGCTGGCCCTCGCGGCGTTCGGCACCGGCGCCGGTGAGCGCTTCCAACTGCGCTTCGGCGTCATTCTCGGCCAGCGTGATCTGGCGCGGCTGCGGGCGAGGGGGCTGCTCTTCCCATTCGGGCAGGCGCGAGAACAGCCAGCGCTCGGCTTTTTCGGGGGCTTTGAGGTGGCGCGAGGCGACGCCTGCCCAGGGCCAGCGCAAGCGCGCGAGTGCCTGCAAGCCCGTCCACGCGCCCTCGCGCTGCGGCCAGTCGGGGCGCTCGAGCGTCGCGATCAGCGCCTCGGCAGCAGCGTGGAGCAGCGCGGGAATCGAGGATTCGGGGAGACCTTGTTCAGCCCTCTCCCCTTTAGGGGAGAGGGTTGGGAGAGGGGACTGCAACGCCAGCTCGGGCGCGTTCCCCCCTCCCCTAAAGGGGAGAGGGAGTTCCAGCTTCAATGCGCGCACCAATCCCATCGGTGTCGGCACCATGAACTGCGCGGGGTGGACGAAGGCGAACAGCTCGAGCAGGTCGAGCCCGGAAAGCTCCGGATAGCCCAGCCGCTGCGCGATCAGCGGCGCGTTGAGCATGATCAGCGGCGTCTCGGCCGCGCGGGCGATCGCCTCGCCCTTGGAGATGCGCACCGCAGGCTTGCCGGGATGCGCGAACCAGATCGCGCTATGGCTTGCATGCAGGGCTGGAAAGTTTAGGGAAGCGATCATTACCCGCCTTATATGGCGACATCGGAACGAAAAGGAAACACGTGTGAGCGCGTATCGCGAAGCTGCAATGCGATCCAAGGCATGGCCGTTCGAGGAAGCGCGCAAGCTGCTGAAACGCTATCCGAACGGCAAGTCGGAAGCGCAAGGCCCGATGCTGTTCGAGACCGGCTATGGCCCCTCCGGCCTGCCGCATATCGGCACGTTCCAGGAGGTGTTCCGCACCACGCTCGTCCGCCGCGCTTATGAAACCCTGACCGACGGCGCACCGACGCGGCTGGTGGCGTTCAGCGACGACATGGATGGCCTCCGCAAGGTGCCGGACAATGTGCCGAACCCGGACATGCTGCGCACGCATCTAGGCAAGCCGCTGACCCAGATCCCCGATCCGTTCGGCAAGTTCGAAAGCTTCGCGCATCACAACAACGCGATGCTGCGCGCCTTTCTCGACCAGTTCGGCTTCGATTACGAGTTCGTCTCCTCGACCGAGCGTTACCGCAGCGGCGCGTTCGACGAGGCGCTGCGCGGCGTGCTGCGCAACTATCAGGCGATCCTCGACATCATGCTGCCGACGCTGCGTGCCGAGCGTGCGGCGACCTATTCGCCGATCATGCCGATCAGCGCCAGGTCGGGCGTGGTGCTGCAGGTGCCGGTCGAGGTGGTCGATGCCGAGGCGGGAATCGTGCGCTTTGTCGACGAGGGCGAGACCATCGAGCAATCGGTGCTGTCGGGCGGTGCGAAGCTGCAATGGAAGGTCGACTGGGCGATGCGCTGGGTGGCGCTGGGCGTCGATTACGAGATGTACGGCAAGGACCTGACCGATAGCGGCGTGCAATCGGGCAAGATCGCGCGCGTGCTCGGCGGCCAGAAGCCCGAGGGCATGATCTACGAGATGTTCCTCGACGAAAAGGGCGAGAAGATATCCAAGTCCAAGGGCAATGGCCTGTCGATCGAGGAATGGCTGCGTTACGGCAGCGAGAACAGCCTGGCCTTCTACATCTTCCGCGAGCCCAAGGCGGCCAAGCAACTGCATCTGGGCGTCATCCCGCGCGCGGTGGACGAATATTTCCAGTTCCGCGACAACTGGCACGGCCAGGACGCCGACAAGCGCCTGGGCAACCCCGCACACCATATCCATGCGGGCGACGTGCCTGCGGGCAGCCCGCCGGTGAGCTTCGGCCTGCTGCTCAATGTCGTCAGCCTGCCGGGCATGGACGACAAGGACCTGGTTTGGGGCTTTGTCCAGAAATACGCGCCGGGCGTCTCGCCTGAGACGCATCCCGAGCTGGATGGGCTGATCGAGAATGCGGTGAACTATGGCCGCGATTTCATCGCGCCCACGCTCAAGCGCCGCTGGCCCGAGGGCAAGGAGATCGACGCGCTGACCCGGCTGGACAATGAGCTGGCCGAGCTGCCCGAAAATGCCAGCGCCGAGGATATCCAGAACATCGTCTATGCGATCGGCAAGGACGAGGCTTATGGCTTCGGCAACCTGCGCGACTGGTTCAAGGCGCTGTACGAGACGCTGCTGGGATCGGAGCAAGGCCCGCGCATGGGCAGCTTCATCGCGCTCTACGGCATCGCCAACACCCGCAAGCTCATCGCTGAGGCGCTTGGGCGACCGGTCGAGGCTGCATGACCGTCATTGCCGCGCGCCTCTATCGCGATGGCGAGCGGGTGCGCGACATCGACCTGACGCAGCCGCTGCCATCGCTCGACGATCCTTCGGACCTGCTCTGGATCGGGCTGCATGAGCCGACCGAGGCCGAGCTCGAACCGATCCAGTCGCAGCTCGGGCTGCACCCGCTAGCGGTGGAAGATGCGCTCGACCGGCGGCACCTGCCCAAGATCGAGCAATATGGCGAGCATCTGTTCGCGGTCGCGCGCACCGTCCATCTCGACGAGAGCGATAGCAACACCGCGATCACCTATGGCAATACCGCGATCTTCATGGGGCGGCAGTTCATCGTCACCGTACGGCACGGTTCGCTGCGCGACCATGGGCCGATCCGCCACAAGCTCGAGGCGACGCCGCGATTGCTGAAGCGTGGTGCCGATTTCGTGCTGCACGCGATCCTCGATTTCATCGTCGACGGCTATCTCGAGGTCATCGACACGCTGGAAGACAAGGTGCTGGGTATCGAGGACCGCTCGCTCGACGCGTTTCTCGACCGCGACGAGACCGCGCAGCTCTTTTCGCTGCGGCGCGATCTGTTCCGGCTGCAGCGCGTGCTGAGCCCGATGCAGGATGTCGCCAACCGCTGCATGCACCTCGAGCTGCCGCAGATCGATGCCGACATCCATCCCTATTTCCGCGACCTGCACGACCATGTCCGCCGCGCCGATTATCGCGTCGCCGGCCTGCGTGACACGCTGACATCGGTGATCGAGACCAGCGGCCTGCTCGAGCAGCAGCGCCAGGGGGTCATCACCCGCCAGCTCGCCGCCTGGGCCGCGATCCTCGCGGTGCCGACCGCGATTGCCGGGATTTACGGGATGAACTTCGAGTTCATGCCCGAACTGCAATGGCGATACGGCTATTTTCTCGTGGTGGGCGCGATGGTGACGATCTGCATCGGCCTCTACATCCGCTTCAAATGGGCGAAATGGCTCTAGGGAACGGGTGTGCGCCGCATCCGTAGGGGAGGTGAACCCCCAAAACGGAGAATCCCCCATGAGCCTTCCCGACCTTTCCGGCCGCAAGATCTGCATCCTCGCCACCCATGGCTTTGAAGAGTCCGAACTGATCCAG
Organism: Blastomonas sp. CCH9-A1; assembly: GCF_001557175.1. Lineage (NCBI taxonomy): Bacteria > Pseudomonadati > Pseudomonadota > Alphaproteobacteria > Sphingomonadales > Blastomonadaceae > Blastomonas > Blastomonas sp. CCH9-A1. The sequence goes on along the minus strand of NZ_LSHM01000011.1, from coordinate 59,778 downwards.
CCGCGCGACGACCTCAAGGGCGCGGGCGCCGATGTCATCATCGTCTCGCCCGAAAGCGGCGAGATCAAGGGCTGGAAGGGCGACGACTGGGGCAAGAGCGTCAGCGTCGATGCGCCGCTTTCGGGCGCGCGGGTCGAGCAATATGACGCGCTGGTGCTGCCGGGCGGTCAGATCAACCCCGATCTGCTGCGCGTCGAGCCCGAGGCGCTGGCGCTGATCAAGGCCTTTGCCGATGCGGGCAAGCCGGTCGCGGCCGTGTGCCACGCGCCGTGGCTGCTGGTCGAGGCGGGCCTGGCGAAGGGCAAGACGATCACCGGCTACAAATCGATCGTCACCGATCTCAAGAACGCCGGAGCGAACTTCGTCGATCAGGAGGTCGCGATCGACGGCAATATCATCACCAGCCGCTGCCCCGATGATCTGCCCGCGTTCGGCAAGGCGATTGCCGAGATGGTCAGCGAAAAGGCCGACGCCGAAATGGCGTGATGCATCAGGTCATGCGGCGGGTTTGATGACCTGCCGCATCACCGCAGCATAGCCGGGCGCGATGGTCATCCGCCCGGCATGCCCGCCCTCGACGAGCATGCGGTGCGCTTTGGGCAGATTATAACAGGGCAGCCCCATGAACAGGTGGTGCTCGCTATGGAAATTCACCCAATAGGGCGCGACTGTCGCCCTCTCCAGCAGGTTCGCGTGCGTGGTGCGCGCATGGGTGAACGGGTCCTCGCTGCCCGTGCTGGTGCAGGCATGCTCGGCGATATTGCGAATGCGCAAGTAAAGTTGAAACGTGGTCGCCAGCGAAATCAGCCAGATGAGATAAGGCAGCGCGCCCAGCCCCGTCGCGAAGGACAGGGCCAGCAGCACGACCTGCGCGGCGAGAAACCGAAGCGTTACCTTGCCGATGAACAGATTCTGTTCCTTCGCACCCGGTCCGAAGCCCTTGATCGCCATCGCAAGTTGCGCGCCGCGCTGCTTGATGAAGGTCTGGCCGGTGAGGTCGCGGAACACCTTGCGCATCAGGCTGGCGCGCGTGGTGGGGAAGGGCGCGGAGAGCGACAGGTCCGGGTCCTCGGGCTGCTGCGTATAGCGATGGTGCGTCAGGTGATAGGTGCGATAGGCGTGCAGATCGGTGCCCATCGGCACGCCGGTGATCCATTGGCCGACCCAGTTGTTCACCGCGCGATTGGGGTGGAGTAGCCCGTGCGCGCCTTCGTGCATCAGGATGGCGAGGCCGAGCTGCCGTCCGCCGATCAGCAGAACCGCGATCACCCAGGCCCACCATGTGCCGAGCCAGGCCGCGCCGCAGGCGAGCGCGACGATCGTGATCCAGGCGTGCGCGACCAGCGCGAGACCCTTCCAGCGCGACACGGCGGTGAGTTCGCGAAACGCTTCGCGCCCGAAGATCTGAGACGGATTGGCGGCCTTGACCAGCGCCATGATGCTCTCCCGATGCGCTTGGTGCGCTTTACGTTTGCGTCAGTCTAGCATTGCTCGATGAAAGCGCAAACCTCGTGATTCCCACTAGATTCGTTATCGACTCATTTCGTCACCCCCGCGAAAGCGGGGGTCCCGCTAATGCCTCTTCCTCGGCGCAGAAGCGGGATTCCCGCGTTCGCGGGAATGACGAAAAAGGTTGAAGGGGCGTCGGTTGCGCGCAAATGCTGGCAAGATGTCGCAGCATCTACAAACGCATCCCGCATTCCCTGGACCCACAGGCGTCAGCCTGTCGGTTAGCTGGTCCATATCGCAAAACCAGACGCTCACCATCGCCTACCACGTCGCCGACCCGGGCAATCGCATTCTCTGGCCCGCCCCGGCACAGGGCCGCAGCGATGGCCTCTGGCAGCACACGTGTTTCGAGGCGTTCATCGGTTCGACCACCGGCCCCGCCTATGCGGAGTTCAACCTCGCGCCCTCGGGCGCCTGGGCGGCCTATGCGTTCGACGATTACCGCTCCGGAATGCGCGATCTCGCCGTGAGCCGCGACCCGCAGATCGCGGGCGCGGGCGGGCTGTGGACCGCCACGATCCCGCTCGCGGAGCTCAACGCGCTGCTCGGCCCGGCACCCTGGCGGCTGGCGATCACCGCTGTTATCGAAGCGCGCGACGGAGCCAGGAGTTACTGGTCGCTCGCGCATCCGCCGGGCAAGCCCGATTTTCACCACCCGGATTGTTTTGCCGCGCGGCTCGGCTAAACAGCGCGCATCATCTTGCAGCGAGGCCCCCATGCTCTTCGGTATCGATCGTCTTCTGGCAGAGCCTGATCTGCGTACGCCGCTGAAAGGCCGCCGCGTCGCATTGCTCGCGCATCCTGCATCGGTCACTGCCGATCTCGTGCATTCGCTCGATGCCCTTGCCGCGCTCGACGACATCCAGCTGACCGCCGCGTTCGGGCCGCAGCACGGGCTGCGCGGCGACAAGCAGGACAATATGGTCGAAAGCCCGGATTTCACCGATCCGGCGCACGGCATCCCGGTGTTCAGCCTCTATGGCGAAGTGCGCCGCCCGACCCCGGCGATGATGGGCAGCTTCGACGTGATCCTGATCGACCTGCAGGATCTTGGTTGCCGCATCTACACCTTCGTCACGACGCTGCTCTACATTCTTGAGGCGGCGGCGGAGCACGGCAAGTCGGTCTGGGTGCTCGATCGGCCCAATCCCGCCGGGCGTCCGGTCGAGGGGCTGACATTGCGGGAGGGCTGCGAAAGCTTTGTCGGGGCAGGGCCGATGCCGATGCGCCACGGGCTGACGCTGGGCGAGATGGGGCACTGGTTCATCCGGCATTACGGGCTCGATGTCGATTATCGCGTGGTCGAGATGCAGGGCTGGCAGCCCGAGGCCGCGCCCGGCTTCGGCTGGCCGACCGACCGGCTCTGGGTCAATCCCAGCCCCAATGCGCCCAATGTCAACATGGCGCGCGCCTATGCCGGCACGGTGATGCTGGAGGGCACGACACTGAGTGAGGGCAGGGGGACGACCCGCCCGCTCGAGCTGTTCGGCGCACCCGACATCGACGCACGCGCCGTGATCGCGAAGATGCATGCTCTCGCGCCCGAATGGCTGACCGGCTGCGCCTTGCGCGAGATCTGGTTCGAACCGACCTTCCACAAGCATGTCGGCCAGCTCTGCCATGGCGTGCATATCCATGCCGAGAGCAAGTTCTACGACCACCACGCCTTCCGCCCCTGGCGCGTCCAGGCCTTGGGCTTCAAGGCGATCCGCGCGCTCTATCCCGATTACCCGCTCTGGCGCGATTTCCCCTACGAGTACGAACTCGGCAAGCTGGCGATCGACGTGATCAATGGCGGTCCGGGGTTGCGCGAATGGGTTGATGACGCGAGTGCGCAGCCGGGTGATCTTGATTGCCTTGCCCGCAGCGACGAGACTGCCTGGCAGACAGTGGGCGACTTGAAGCTTTATTAAGCATCACTGTTATCTGCAAATCATTGCAGTAATTGCGGTATTTGACGCGTCTTAAGCCGGGCAATTCGTGCTTACCAAATTTTCATTCGACTCAACTAAGTCGATTTTATGGACGCGATTTACAAAATTGAGGTCGATCCGGTAAACAATATTCTCCGGCAGTATCTCGCTGGTTTCTTCGAACCGGCGGATGTCGAGCGCTTTGTCGCAGACCGCAATGCCGCCTTTGGCCAGCTGACCTGCGGGCCGAACCAGCATCTGGCGCTGGTCGACGCGCGTCACGTGAAAATCCAGCAGCAGGATGTCGTCCAGGCCTTTCAGGCGGTGCTGTCCAATCCGCCGCTCCGGTCACGCAAACTGGCATTTGTCGTCTCCCGCTCGCTCGTCCGCAAGCAGTTGCAGCGCGCCGCCGCAGGACGTGATGCGCGCTTCTTCTACTCCGTCGCGGAGGCAGAGGCCTGGCTGCTGGGCAGGGATGCCGCGCCGTCGCGCAGCATGGGGGCGACTGCGCCGGAGCGATATCTGGCCTAACGATAGCCGACCGCTTTTGGCTCTCCGCGATCGATTACCAAATTTTCACGACCACGGGATATCCAGCCGATATGGGGGCAATTTTTCGAATCACAGTCGATCCATCGACCAACATGGTGCGGCAATATCTCGCTGGCTTTTTCGAGGCTGCGGACGTCGAGCGGTTCGTTGCGGCGCGCAACGCGGCGCATGAGCGGCTGACCTGCGGTCCCAACGAGCATGTGACCCTGGTCGATGTGCGCGACATGAAGATCCAGCCGCAGGAGATCGTGCAGGCGTTCGGCGCCGTGCTCGCAGGGCCGCGCTACCGCTCGCGCAAGCTGGCCTTTGTCTTCTCGCAATCGCTCGCCCGGATGCAGCTGATGCGCGCGAGCGAAGGGCGCGATGCGCGGATGTTCACCGATATCGACGAGGCCGAGACTTGGCTGCTTGCCGCGGACGATGCAGAAAGCAGCATCGCGGCCTGAGATCTAGTTGCCGGCCAGGAACGCGCGCGCTTCGTTGTGCGCGGTCGGATTCTCCTCGGCTTCCTCCGGCAGTTCCAGCGCGCGCTGATACAGGCGGCCCGCCGTTGCCCGGTCGGTCGCGGCGCTGGCAGGGACGGCTTCGGCGCGCTCGAGATGGTTGCTGGCGGCAGACGCGCAGATTTCGGCGCTGGGTCTGGCCAGGTTGAGACAGGCCTGATCGAAGGTTTCGACCAGCTGCGCGAGCTCGGTGCTGCTCAGCTTCGCGGCAGGCTCGTACAGCCGCCAGCAATGCTCTTCGGCTTCGGCGAGGCAGGCCTTGATGTCGGCAAGGAAGAGGAGCCCGCTGTCGACCGAGCGGATCGGCGGCGCGGCCCGCATCAGATCAGCCAGGCCGCTGCAATAGCCGAACTGGATCGCGCAGGCACGATCGAGAAACTCGTAACGCCTGTCCCAGCCTTCCGCGCTGCTGTCGGTGCCGCGGACGAGATCGGCCGCCAGTGCGCAACCGTGCACGGCGCCGCCGCTGCACGCCTTGTCAGCCAGTGCAGCGATGCGGGCGGTGTCCTTGGGGCCGAGCCGGGCGAGCAGCCATTCGCCGAGCATCGCGCATGCTCCGACCCGCTCCTCATCACAGGCGCTCGTAAGGGCCGGATCGACGGCAGCCTCGAACCGCGCCGCCAGCGCCGGGTCATGGACCGCAGAGGTGGAAAGCCCGGTCAGCGCGGCGCCCTCGATGCAGGAGGGACCGTATTTCAGCTCGAAACAGGCCTTTGCGAGCAGCGTCACCGCGCGGGGCTTGTCGATCATCGCGCTGTTGTTGGCCAGCATGTCCGCCAGGCGATGGCACGCAAGCGGGTTGCCGGCCTCGCAGCCGCTGGTGAAGATCGTCCGTGCCCTGGTCCAGCGCTCGGCGGCTAGCCTCAGGTCCTGGCGCTTGTCGTGCCGCCGCGCAGCGATATCGGCCTGATGCTCGCATCCCATGCCCAGCCCACCTTCGCAGGCCGAGCGAAAGGCGGCAGCAGCCAGATTGATCTCGATGGGTTCGCCTATACCGCGTTCCAGCGCGATTCCGCGGACCAGACAGGCATCGGCCTTGCCCGCCTGGCAGGCCGCGGCCGCAGAATCGACCTTGTCTCGAGCTATGACCGATCCATCGGGCATGGTGACCTGCCCCAGGGCCTGCGCCGGTGCGCACCACGCCAGAACGGTCACTGCCAGCCAGGTCAGAATGCGCATGATGCCCCTTTCGCGTCCGCCCCAGGTCAAAGGCGAACGCGCGCGGTTCGTCAAGATCGCGGAACGTCCCCTAACCATATGTTTGCGCTTGGCCGTCATGCTCGCGCGCGATGACCGCAGAGCAATGGCTGACCCGGATATTCGCAGATCGCGCGCCGCGCCGCTTCGGCAGCGGCTGGTGGAGCGGTGTGCTTTCGATCGCGCTCGGTCTGCTCAGCGTGGCGGCGGTGCTGTGCCTTCATTTCCCGCAATGGCTGACCATGCCCGAATTGCGCGGACGCTATCCGCTGCCGCTGGTGCGCGGTGCGATCGACAGTGCAATCCTGGTGACGCTGGGGCTGGCGGGACTGTCGATGCTGCTGAGGCAGCGCAAGGCGCTGGGCCTGGCGGGACTGGGGCTGGCCGCGCTCGCGCTGGCGCTGGGGGCAGGCGGAGTCGCCATTCCCAACGCCCGCCCGACCCGGGTGCATATCGGGCTCGACTGGTTCGTGCTCGGCACGCTCACCACAGCCGCCCTGTTCGTCCCGCTCGAGCGGGCCTTCGCGCTGCGGCGCGAGCAGGGGCCGTTCCGCAAGGGATGGCTGACCGACGCGACCTATTTCTTCATGAGCCATGCGCTGGTGCAACTGATGTCCCTGCTGGTGCTGGTGCCAGCGACCTGGGCGGGGCAGAAGCTGGCCGTCGTGCCGGTCCAGACGATTGTCCAGGCGCTGCCGCTGGCGGTGCAGTTCGCGCTGATCGTGCTGGTCGCCGATCTGGCGCAATATGCGGTGCACCGCGCCTTTCATGCGGTGCCGCTGCTGTGGCGCTTTCACCGCGTGCACCACTCGGTCACGCAGATGGACTGGCTCGCCGGATCGCGGCTGCATCTGGTCGATGTCATCGTCACCCGAGGCCTTGTGCTGCTGCCGATCGTGATGCTCGGCTTCGATCCCGTTGCCGTCTTTGCCTATCTGGGCTTCGTCTCGGTGCACGCGGTGTTCATCCATGCCAATTTCGCGCCGCGCAGCCCCTTGCTGGAACGCTGGATCGCCATGCCGCGCTATCACCACTGGCACCATGCCATCGAACCTGCGGCATCGGACAAGAATTTCGCGGTCCATCTGCCAATGATCGACCGCTGGTTCGGAACGCATTACATGCCGGACCAGATATGGCCGAATGGCTATGGTGTTGCCGGACTTGTTCTGCCCGACGGCTATGGCAAACAGTTTCTTTCACCGCTTGCAAATCCGCGCCCGACGGATGGCATTTGATTAACATGGATCAATTTGCAGAATAATGTCCAGATTTCGGCAGAATAGCCTGGCTCTGGCCTTGGTCTGCGGCTGCACATTTCATTGGACGTCATGCCATTTGGACGCATAGACCAGAACTGGAACGAACGGCGCTGTCATTGTCAGGCTGGTGACTGACGAGCGATTCGTGGAAGCGGGAGCATCTGGTGGATCAGGTTCGGGCTTCACGCGTGCAGGAGGCAACCGATGCCGCCGAACTCGATGCACTTTACGCCCGGGCGCCGCTGGGCCTCGGGCTGATCGACCGGGAACTGCGCTTTGTGCGCGTCAATCCGGCACTGGCGGACATGAACGGGTTTTCGCCCGAAGAGCATGTCGGCAAGAAAGTGTGGGATCTGGTTCCCGATCTGCGCGCGATCGCAGAGCCGATGCTGCTCAAGGTGATCGAGACCGGCGAACCGCTGCGCAATGTCGCCATCACCGGCACCACGCTGGCCCATCCCGGCGAAATCCGCGAATGGCGCGAGCAATTCTATCCGATCTTTGTTGGTGAAGGGCAGGTCAGCGGCATCGGCATCATCTGCGAGGATGTGACCGATCGCCGCCGCCAGGATCGCGAAATTCGCGAGCGCGAGGACAAGCTGCGGCGCGTGCTCGACCAGCTGTTCGCCTTTGTCGGCGTGCTGACGCTCGAGGGCCATGTCGATTATGCCAATCGCGCGCCGCTCGACGCGGCCGGATTGCAGCTTGCAGATGTCGCAGGCAAGCCCTTTTGGGAAGCGCCCTGGTGGTCCTATGACGCCGAAGTGCAGGCGCGGCTCAAGCTCGCGATCGAAGCCGCCCGCGCGGGCGAGCTGGTGCGCTATGACGTGCCGGTGATGCTCGGCGATGCGCCGGTAACGATCGATTTCCAGCTCGCCCCCTTACGCGATTCCTCCGGCGCGATCACCGGACTGATCCCTTCGGGCACCATCATCGAGGAACGGGTGCAGGCGCAAAGGGCGCTGCGCGCCTTGGCGGATGATCTCGAAATCACCGTCGCGCGGCGCACGGCGGCGCTGCATGCAGCGAACGCGCAGCTGAAAGAGGAAATCGCCCAGCGCGAGGCGGCGCAGGAGGCGCTGATCCGCAGCCAGAAGATGGAGGCGATGGGCCGGCTGGTCGCGGGCGTCGCGCATGATTTCAACAACATCCTGGCGGCGGTGCTGAGCGGCTTGTCGCTGGTCGGGCGGCGCCTCGACGACCCCGAGGCGCTGAAGCTGGTCGACATGAGCACCAATGCCGCGATGCGCGGCACGGGGCTGGTCAAGCAATTGCTTGCCTTTGCGCGGCAGCAGCGACTCGATCCCGAGCGGATCGACGTGTCGGCCTTTCTCAAGGAACTTGAGCCGCTGCTCGGGGTCTCGGCGGGGTCGGGGATCAGCGTTGCGATCGAGGACGATGGCTCCTGCGGTACCATCATCGCCGATGCCGCACAGCTCCAGTCGGCGCTGCTCAATCTTGTCATCAACGCGCGCGATGCCATGCCCGATGGCGGGGCGGTGCGCCTTGTCGCCCGTGCGGTACACGCGCCGGGCGACGAGGCGCTGCCCGAGATTGCAGAGGGCGACTATGCCGCGATCAGCGTGATCGATAATGGAACCGGCATGGCTCCCGAGACGCTTGCGCGGGTGGCTGAACCGTTCTTCACCACAAAGCAGGTCGGCAAGGGGACCGGCCTTGGCGTGCCGATGGTGCATGGCTTCACGCATCAGTCGGGCGGTGGCCTCAAGATCGAGAGCGAGCTCGGCAAGGGCACAGCGATGACGCTGTTCCTACCCCGCGGGACCGATGCCGATGCACGAGCGGACTTCCATATGCAATCAGGCGCTGCCGGGCTCCCCGACAGCGCCTGACCGTTCCCTCCCTCCCGGAAGTCAGAAATCGAAGCGGAATGAGGCGGAGATCGTCCGTCCATTGATCGCCCTGGCAAAGCCGATGCCATTGGCGGGCACGCTTGCCTGATTCACCTCGAAAATGCCCAATGTGTTGAACACGTTGTTGGCGTTGACCTGCAGGCTTCCGCCGTTGAACAGCTTGACCTGGCCGAAAAGGTCGACCGTGGTGAAGCCGGGCATCACCAGCAGGTTCGAATCCTGCGCGAAGCTCTTGGTCACGCCGACGATGCTGGCACCGATAACGGCGCGGCCCAGATCGACCGAAGGCGTCGCAAAGAACGTCCAGTCGGGCTGATGGCGCGGTTCCTTCCCGGTCAGCGTGGGATCGAGCAGGTCTCGGGTGATCTTGGCCTTGGTGTAGGTCGCGCCGATCATCAGGCTGAACGGACCCTTGTGCACCCCGCCTTCCATCTCGATGCCGGTGGCGCGGTAGCGCCGGTCGGTTCGGTTGGCCGCGCCGTTGATCACATTATGGTCGGCCGCCGTGACGCGGAACGCCGTGGCGTTGAAGGTGAAGCCGTCCTTGCGGAACTTGAAGCCGCCTTCAAGCTGCTTCACGTTGTCCTGCTTGTCGATGTTGCTGCGGATGCCGCCGGTGGCATTGTTGATCAGCGGCGTGAACAGCACCTTGTCGGCATTGGCGCGCGCGCCCTTGCTGTAGCGCGCAAACAGCGAGAAAGGCTCTGCCGCGCGATAGTTGATCCCGCCCGAATAGCTGAGATAGCCGTAATTGTAGTTCACCGCTCCGGGCTGGGTGAACGGCAGGAAGGCCACCCGTCGTTCGGCCGGGTTGATCGTCCCGTCGCGGTTGATATCCTGGGTGATCAGACCGACGCTGCCGTTGTTGAGGTCCGCGCCGACCAGCGAACCGCGTACGCGACCGGTATCGTAGCGCAGGCTCCCGCCGATCGCGAACTTGCCGAACTGGTAGTTGACCGATCCATAAGGTGCGAACACCCTGTAGTTCACGTCAAACGCACGCCGGAACAGGCTGGTCGCGCGGGCAAAGGCGAAATAGCCGTTGAGCGTCTGCGGCTGACCTGCCGCATTGAAGATATCGACCTGTGCGGTGCCATTATTGCCGTTGGCATCGATGTTCATCGCGGTGTGGAGCCAGGTGGTGTTGAGGTCCTGGGTTGCCAGATAGGCCCCGAGCGTGGTGGTCAGCTTGCCGTCGGGCAGTTCCCACACCTTCGAAGCGCGGACATCGTTGGTGAAATTGTCGAGCGAGCGCGCCCGCACGAACGAGAAGAAATAGAGCGACAGCAGACCGTTGCCGTTGATCAGGCCATTCGGGTTGATCAGTTGGCCTGCCAGCGGGCCACTCGCATAGCGCGCAAACGCTCCGACCCCGCCCTGGCCAGCTGCAAAGGCCGACACGGTATTGGCGGTGTTGGGGAAGCCGCGGCTGAAATCGCCGCCATTGGCCGCATAGCGCATGCGCTCGGTGATCGTCCAGCCGGCCACCTCGAACTGCGCCTCAAGCCCGATCGATTTGGATTCGGCGCTCTGGCCAGTGGCCACCGGGAAGGCGGCAGGGCTGTTGTTCTGGTCCAGCGTGATCACCGGGCCCAGGAACGAGGACAGGATGGTATCGTCGCGCAGGTCGAAGCCCGGGAAGCTGCGGATACGCGGATTGGCGTTGGTGCCGGTGATATTGGCGAAATAGGGCGCGAAGGTCGGCGAGCGGTCGTCGAGATATTTCAGGTACAGCCGGACATAGCCGTTCTCGAACTCGCGGGTGATGTTGAACTTGACCTGGCCGCCCTTCCAGCCATCGAAGCCGTTGTTGCGCGGGCCTTCGCCCTGGCGATAGAAGCCGCCGATATGGAAGCGGGTGTTCTCGCCGAGCTTGCCGCCATAGGTGAAATCGACGCGCTTGGTGTCGAAGTCGACCCCTGTGGTGAGCTGAACCGAGCCGCCCTCGACATCGCCGGTGCGCGACAGGATGTTGATCAGGCCGCCGGGTGAGTTCGAGGCAAAGGTGGAGGCCGAGCCGCCGCGGATCGTCTCGATCGCGTTCACGGTCAGGTCGTTGCGCAGGTAGACATCCGCGCCGACGTTGAACAGATCGGCAAATTCGAGCAGCGGCAAGCCGTCTTCCTGGATCTGCATGTATTTCGATCCACCGGCGGCGAGCGGAAGCCCGCGCACGGTATAGTTGTTGTTGCCTTCGCCGATGCTGGTCGCGACGCGAAGGCCGGCCATGGTGCGCAGCACCTCGCCGATCGGGCGCGGGCCAAGCAGCGTGATGTCATCGCCGCGCAGCGCGCTGGTCGAGGTCGCGCTATCGAGCCGGTCGCGGCCCTTGGCGACGCCAGTGGAGAAAAGTTCCTGCGCGGGTTTTGCGGCAGCGCCCCCCGATTGCTGCGCAGCATCGGCCTCTGCTGCCTTGGTCGCGGCGCTATCGGTGATCGCGCTCTCGGAAGCCGTGGCGGAGGCCGTTGCCGCCCATGCCGGCGCGGCCAGCGCGCAGTAAGATGTAACCAGCAGCAATGCTGTCTTGGACATGATGTATTTCCCCTGCTCAAGCCAGCGCCCTCACGCCGGCATCCTCTTGTCAGGGCTGCTCCCTTGCCCCGACGCTTCAACGGCTATGCGGGGTTGGTAAATTTTGTGTTTACTCCAAAATTGAGGGGTTTGCGTTCAAAGCGTTGAAAAATATATCATTTTCTTTGGCGGCTTTTGGAGGCAAAAATACAATTTAACGGCTTTGGGCTTTCTCTTCTGTGCTCTCACCCGCACAAATAAGCCGCCGCCGCGCCATTGCGAATCGAAGCAATCACCTTGGTGGACAGTCGCGAGGATGGGTCAGGGAACAGGCGATTTTGATATCCGCTACCCGCCCAAGCACTCGCCGTCCTTTTGCCGCCAACTCACATTTGTGCTAATGTGCGTATACCAGCCCGGAGTCCGGATCATGAGCCGTCTCACTATCGACATCACCGATCAGCAGCACCAGAGCCTGAAGGCCATGGCTGCGCTGGAAGGCAAGACCATCAAGCAATATGCACTTGAACGTTTGTTTCCCGCTGGCGCCGACGACCAGGCCTGGAGAGAACTGCAAACCCTGTTGAATGAACGGATCGCCAATGGTTTGGCTGGCAAGCTTTCACCCAAGACGTTCGAGCAGATTGTCGATGACGAGATGACGATAGATCGCAAGGCGTGACCAGCTATGTGCTGACAGCGGATGCCGAGCGCGATCTTCGCGAGATCGTTCGTTACACGCGCAATCAATGGAGCGAGACGCAGGCCCGCCATTACGTTGCCAAATTGTCGTCAGGGATCGAGAAACTCTGCGCTGGGAAAGGGGCCATCAAGCATTTGAGCACCATTCACCCACATTTGCGGATGGCGCGATGCGAACACCATTACGTTTTCTGCCTGGCAAGGGAGGAAAAGGTGCCGCTGGTAATTGCAATTCTGCACGAAAGGATGGACGTGATGGCGCGCTTGGCTGAGCGCGGTTTACTGTGAGCCAGCTTTCAGCGTCCGGACTGCGCTTGCCGGGGCACCAAAGCTCTATGTGCATCCATACCAGCGGATAAAAGCTGTGTCCGCCGATAGCGAACTGCCTGAGCAGCGATCGCATTCTCGATGAAACTATCCATTTCCCGATCATCCAGAGGCCGGAGGTTAGATATCGATAATGTATCCAACTTGAGCCCAAGTTCGCCGGAAGGGATGCAGATAGTGATTTCACCGCTAATGTCTGCGCGGCCAATAGCCTCATCGATCGATCTGCGATTCACTTCAACTAAGGTGCTGTCTAACACCTTCTGCGCGGAAAGACTGGTCTGGACGATCGGGTAGATCTCATCCGAGGCACCGGCAACTACGTACGCGTTGCCTGATATCAAGTGAATGTCCGCATGGTCCAGATTCACCGCCGATCAGCGGAACACCCCATTTGCATCCGGGCACTGGTTCGAGCCGAGTTCTAAACCGCAACCGCTCAACAGTACGGAAAAGCCAACCATCCAATGCTTCAAGCTGACGAACCGAGCGAGTTTGATAGGACTCCGCAGCCATGGATTGGATTCCATGATGCGGAGCGCCACCCTCACTGATCCAGAAAACTCCGCATCTTGCGTGACCGGCTCGGGTGCTTGAGCTTGCGCAGCGCTTTCGCCTCGATCTGGCGGATGCGTTCGCGGGTCACCGAGAATTGCTGGCCCACCTCTTCGAGCGTGTGGTCGGTGTTCATGCCGATGCCGAAGCGCATGCGCAGCACGCGTTCCTCGCGCGGGGTGAGCGAGGCGAGGACGCGGGTGACCGTTTCCTTGAGGTTCGCCTGGATCGCCGCGTCCACCGGGATGATCGCGTTCTTGTCCTCGATGAAATCGCCCAGGTGCGAATCCTCCTCGTCGCCGATCGGCGTTTCGAGGCTGATCGGCTCCTTGGCGATCTTCATCACCTTGCGGACCTTTTCGAGCGGCATCGAAAGGCGCTCGGCCATCTCTTCCGGCGTCGGTTCGCGGCCCTGTTCGTGCAGGAACTGGCGGCTGGTGCGCACCAGCTTGTTGATCGTCTCGATCATGTGCACCGGAATGCGGATGGTGCGCGCCTGATCGGCGATCGAGCGCGTGATCGCCTGACGGATCCACCAGGTCGCATAGGTCGAGAATTTGTAGCCGCGGCGATACTCGAACTTGTCCACCGCCTTCATCAGGCCGATATTGCCTTCCTGGATCAGGTCGAGGAACTGCAACCCGCGATTGGTATATTTCTTCGCGATCGAGATCACGAGGCGGAGGTTCGCCTCGACCATTTCCTTCTTGGCGATGCGCGCCTCGCGCTCGCCTTTCTGCACCATGTTGACGATGCGGCGGAACTCACCGAGCGACATGCCGGTGGCTGCCGCGATGTCCGAAATCTCGGCGCGGATGCGATCGACCGCGCTCGCCTCGTTGGCGACGAAATTCGCCCATTTCTTGTCGATGCCGGCCATGGATTCGAGCCAGGCCTCGTCCATCTCGTGCCCGACATAGCGGTCGAGGAAATCCTTGCGCGGCACCTTGTGACGCTCGGCCAGGCGCAGCATCTGCCCGCCCAGGGCGGTGAGGCGACGGTTGAACGAATAGAGCTGGTCGACCAGATATTCGATCTTGTTGGCATGGAACTGCACCGATTCCACCTCGGCGGTCAGGTCCTCACGCAGTTTCTGATACTGCTTTTCCTTCGCCGCCGGGAAATCGTCGCCGATGCTGAGCGCGTTCAGGCGCTCGCCCTGGATCTTCTCGAACTTGCGGAAGAGGGCGGTAATCTGCGCGAACTTCTCGAGCGCCGCGGGCTTCAGCTGCGCTTCCATCTGCGCGAGGCTGAGCGTGTTGTCTTCCTCGTCATCCTCTTCGGGACGACGCGTGCGACGCTCGGTCAGCTCGTCTTCCTCGTCCTCCGAATCGGTGACTTCCTCGACCTCGTCCTCGTCCTTGAAGCTGGGGCCTGCGGTCTTCTCGCTGATCTCGCCATCATCCTCGCCGTCCTCGGACAGGCTTTCGGGCGCGGGATCCTTGGAGAGCATCGCATCGAGATCGAGAATCTCGCGCAGCTGCATCTCGCCATCGTTGAGCGCGGTCGACCATTCGATGATCGCGTGAAAGGTGATCGGGCTCTCGCACAGGCCCAGGATCATCGTGTCGCGGCCGGCCTCGATGCGCTTGGCGATCGCGATTTCGCCCTCGCGGCTGAGCAGCTCGACGGCGCCCATCTCGCGCAGATACATGCGCACCGGATCATCGGTGCGGTCCATCGTCTCCTTCTTCTTTTCGGGAGAGATGTTGAGCTGTTCCGAACCGTCATCGACCGCGTCGCTGTCGTCGACCGGCTGTTCTTCCGCGCCTTCCTCGTCATTCTCGACGATGTTGACGCCCATTTCGGAGATCGCGGACATCACGTCCTCGATCTGTTCGGACGACATCTGGTCCTGCGGCAGCGCCTCGTTCAGCTCGTCATAGGTGATGTAGCCGCGCTTCTTGGCGCGCGCGAGCAGCTTCTTGACCGACGCTTCGTTGAGGTCGATCAGCGGGGCATCGGTGCCGTCGGTCTTGGGGTCTTTCGGTTCCTTGGCCAATTTGCGTACTTCCTGTCACCTGTGCCGCCGCGGGCTGCGTCCAAGCCTGCGGAGAATTTGCTTTGTTATCAGACCCAAAGGGTCCGTTTCAAATATTTCGCGCTCGTCCCGTGTCCGCCTTGATCGCATGGGGTCTGAACCGCGGCGAGGGCATGCAGCCCGTCCCGTGTCAGCCTCGCTCCGTCAATTCGATCAGGCGCTGGTCAAACGCTTCCTTTCTTGCCCTTAGCTGCTGCTGCTCCAAAAACAAACCGTCTTGCATGTCATTTTCGAATCGGCGCGTCACATCCTGCAACGCCGCCTCCAGCCTGGGGCGGGTAATCATCACTTCGATCGCCTCGGCAAAGTCTTCCGCAATCCGGGCCTCGCGCAGTTGATCGGGTGGCTCGATCGCCGGGATGCAGAAGGAAAACGGCGGCTTTCCGCCCGATTTCAGCCTGTCCACCGCGTCTGCCAGCCCCCTGGACTGCAATATGGTCATCAGCGTGGGCGGATCAAGACCATCTGCACCGGGCCGGTGCGACGCATCGAGCAGCGCATCGAGCAGGTCGGCCCAGTGGTCGGCAAGCGTGACGAATTCGCTCAGCGTCTCGCTGTGCCGCGCGATCAGCGCCGGACGGTGGATCAGCCCGATCAGCACCCCGCGCACGATCAGGTCGCTCATCGGCTGGCGGCTGAACGCGCGCAGCTCCTCGCTCGGCGGCACGGGCTCGTCGCGCCGCTGCCAGGTTTTGCCCGAAGCACCGCGCTGTTGCGGCGCGCGGGCAGGCGAGGGCGCGCGTGCGGCGAAGAACAGGTCGGAAAAGCGCTGGCCGATCTCGCGGCGATAGAGCGCCTTGATGTCGCCATCGGCAATCGTGTCGGCATGCGCGTTCAATCGCGCCTTGAACCCCGCGCGTGCCTCCGGACTTGTCAGCGGCTGCGCGTTCAGCTCGTGCGACCAGAGGTGATCGAGCAGCCCCGTGGCCTGCTCGAGGCACGCGGCAAAGGCCTGCGGGCCCGAGGCACGCACCAGATCGTCCGGGTCCTGTCCGCCGGGCAGCGAGACGAAGCCCAGCGACAGGCCCGGCTTGAGCAGCGGAAGGGCGCGCGTCGCGGCGCGCATCGCCGCCTTCTGCCCGGCATTATCGCCGTCGAAGCACAGCAGCGGGCGGTCGACCATCTTCCACAGCCGCTCGATCTGATGCTCGGTGAGCGCAGTGCCGAGCGGCGCGACGCATTCGCCGAACCCCACCTGGGCGAGCGCGATCACGTCCATATAGCCTTCGACCACCACCACACGCCCGCTCTGGCGCGAAGCGGGGGCGGCGAGGTGCAGGTTGTAGAGCGTGCGGCCCTTGTCGAACAAAGGCGTGTCGGGTGAGTTCAAATATTTGGGCTCGCCTTGGCCCAGGATGCGGCCACCAAAGGCGATGACGCGCCCGCGCGGATCGCGGATCGGGATCATGATGCGCCCGCGAAACCGATCATAGGGCGGTTTGTCGTCGACCTTGATCAGCAGCCCCGCCTCGATCAGCAACTCCTCGTCGAGATGGCCGAGCGCCGACCTGATGCCGGTGCGGCTGTCGGGCGCAAAGCCGATGCCGAACCGGGCGATTGTCTCCGCCGTCAACCCCCGGTTCTTCAGATAGGCGCGCGCTTCCTCGCCGGCGGCGCTGCCGAGCTGCGCGACAAACCAGTCCTGCGCCGCCTGACAGACATCGTGCAGCGTTGCGCGCGCCTCGGCCTGGCGCGCAGCACGCGGATCGGGCGCGGGCACGCTCATCCCCGCTTCGGCGGCGAGCTCCTTGACCGCGTCCATGAAGCCCAGGCCCTGATGATCGGTCATGAACCGGATCGCATCGCCATGCGCCCCGCAACCGAAACAATGGTAGAAGCCCTTGTCGTCGTTGATCGTGAAGCTGGGCGTCTTCTCGTTATGGAAGGGGCAGCACGCCTTGTACTCCCGCCCCGCGCGCTGCACCTTCACGTGCCGCCCGATCAGCGTGGACAGCGTGATCCGCGATCTGAGTTCGTCCAGCCATTGCGGGGATAGGGTCATCCTGCCTGGATCAGCCCGCCAGGGCCTCCTTCACCCAGGCGCTGGCCTTGCTCATGTCGAGTTCGCTGCCGTGGCGCGATTTCACTTCGGCCATGACGCGCCCCATGTCCTTGAGGCTGGCCGCGCCCGTATCGGCGACCACCTTGGCGATCGCGGCCCTGGCGGCGGCCTCGTCCATCTGCGCGGGCAGGAATTCCTCGATGACCGCAACCTCGGCGGCTTCCTGCGCAGCGAGTTCGGCTCTTCCGCCCTGTTCGTACATGGCGATCGATTCGCGGCGCTGCTTGATCATCTTCTGCAGCACTTCGGTGACCATCGCATCGTCATCGGCAGGGGCTGCCTGGGTGCGCAGTTCGATATCGCGGTCCTTGATCTTGGCGAGGATCAGCCGGACGGCCGCCGTGCGCTCCTTGTCGCCCGCCTTCATGGCAGAAACCTGCGCAGCTTTCAGCGAATCGCGAATCATGCGCGCGAACCTTTCTTTTCCCGTGGATTTTGGAACAAGCGTTCAACCTAGCCGGATAAAAATGTTTTTCATAGATTGACCGTGCAAGCCCCGCGCGCCTAGTGACCCGCCAATTTGGCCGCTGTCCGGCAGGAAGCGTCTCGGGGCTATGGCCCGGCCTTGTCCTGCCATATCCTGCGGCCCGGCACATTCGCGACTCATACCGCAAGGCAAGGAACACGATCCATGGCGCACGCCACCACCTCCGCTCAACCCCAAGGCGCGACCGGCCTGTTGCTGCTGGCCGATGGCACCGCGATCTGGGGCAGGGGCTTCGGGGCCGCCGGGGCCAAGGCGGGCGAGGTGTGCTTCAACACCTCGATCACCGGCTATCAGGAAATCCTGACCGATCCCAGCTATGCCGGGCAGATCATCACCTTCACCTTCCCGCATATCGGCAATGTCGGCGCGAACCCCGAGGATATCGAGGCGGACGTGCCGCATGCGCTGGGCTGCATCGTGCGGCAGGACGTGACCAACCCCAGCAGCTTCCGCTCCGCGCAGCATTTCAGCGACTGGCTGAGTGCCAATAACCAGATCGGCATTTCGGGTGTCGATACCCGCGCGCTCACCCGCCGCATCCGCGAGGCCGGCGCGCCCAATGCCGTGATCGCGCACGCGCCCGATGGCGTGTTCGACATGCCCGCGCTGCTGGCACTGGCGCAGGGCTGGCCGGGGCTCGAGGGCATGGATCTCGCCATCGAGGTCACGGGTGCCGAGACGCGCGGCTGGGATGGCGGCAAATGGACTTTGGGCCATGGCTATGCCGCGATGGGTGAGGGGGCACGCCCCCATGTCGTCGCGATCGATTATGGCGCCAAGCACAATATCTTCCGCTCGCTGGTAGAGGCGGGCGCGAAGGTGACCGTGGTCCCGGCCAAGACCTCGCTGGAGGACATCCTGGCGCTGGAACCGGCGGGCGTGTTCCTGTCGAACGGCCCCGGCGATCCCGCCGCGACCGGCGTCTATGCCGTGCCGGTGATCCAGGGCCTGCTCGAACGCGACATTCCGATCTTCGGCATCTGTCTCGGCCATCAGCTGCTCGGCCTCGCAGCCGGCGCGCGCACGATGAAGATGCACCAGGGCCATAGAGGCGCGAACCATCCGGTCAAGCGGCTCGAGACCGGGGTGGTCGAGATCACCAGCATGAACCACGGCTTCGCGGTCGACGCCGCGACACTGCCCGCCAATGTCGTCGAGACGCACGTGTCTCTGTTCGACGGCAGCAACTGCGGCATCGCCTTCACCGACAAGAACGCATTCGGTGTGCAATATCACCCCGAAGCCTCGCCGGGACCGCAGGACAGCTTCTATCTGTTCGAGAAGTTCGTGAGCGGCCTCACCGCTCCGGCGACCGCCGCGTGACCCTCAAACTCCCCCCCGTTGACCCCGCCCGCATGGAGCAGGAATGGGCCGCCGATCAGGACGTGCTGCGCAATCTGGCCGCCAATGGCGATCAGGCGAGCATCCGCCGGTCGGTGGACGTGAGCTTTCGCGGGTCCGAGGAAAACCTCGAGCGGTTGTCCGAGGCGGCGGAGGAGCTGGGGCTGACCGAACTGGGCCATGAGGACGATGCCGATGGCGGCGATCCGTGGTTGTTCCTGGAGCGGGTGCAGGCGGTGGACGAGAAATCGATCCGCGCGCTCACCGAGCTCTGCCTGCAGATCGAACAGCTGTTCGACCTCGAATATGACGGCTGGGGCTGCGAAGCCCAGACCGGCACGGTGCATTGATGATGCGGTCAATCCTGCCAGGGATTGATCAGGCGGATGCCCGTCCAGGCGAAATCCGTCGTATTGCGCGTGGCGACGGGAATGTTGCGGACAATGGCCTGCGCGGCGATCTGCGCATCGAGCGTGTTGCCGCCCAATGTGCGCTGCGCCGCAAGCTGGCCAAAGACATGCGCGTCGTGGCGGTCGAACGCGATGATGCGATCGACATAGTCGGTTTCCAGTTGCGCCAGCCAGCGTTCCAGACGCGACCGGAACGATTGGGCGCTGGGCTTTTCGAAGCCCGCGCGGATTTCGGCAATGACGAGCACGGACAGCAACAGGCGCGCATCATTGTCGGCGAGCCAGGCGATGACGCCGGGCTCGCCATTGCGGGACACCATCTCGCTCCAGACGTTGGTATCGACCAGGATCACGCAAAGTCTTTCGGATCGAACTCGAAGTTGGTCAGCGGCTCCGGCTTGCGCGGTTCGGGCTCCCAGTCGATGCCGCGGCCCAGTTCGATGAGCCGTTCGATACGCGCGCGGCTTTCGGCCTTGGCCTCGGGCGTCTGTTCGGGCGGGAAGCTCTGGAACGGCACCGATGCATCAGCGACCGTCGATGCAACAGGGGCCATGCCCGCCGCCTCGATCACCAGCTGGCGCAGATGTTCCTCCATCGAGCGACCATGCGCGGCAGCGACCTGGCGGAAGCGCAGCTTGGCCTCGTCGGGCAGATTACGAACGGTCAGGCTGGCCATCGCCGCCTCCTCGAAATGATTTCAATGCAATCAATGTATACAAAGAGAGCACGATAAACAATGCCCAAGCGCAGCGACATAGACAGCATCCTGATCATCGGCGCAGGCCCGATCATCATCGGCCAGGCGTGCGAGTTCGATTATTCGGGCACGCAGGCGTGCAAGGCGCTGAAGGAGGAGGGCTATCGCATCGTCCTCGTCAACTCCAACCCCGCGACGATCATGACCGACCCGGACATGGCCGACGCGACCTATGTCGAGCCGATCACGCCCGAGATCGTCGCCAAGATCATCGCCAAGGAACGCGCCGAGCGGCCCAATGAGAAGTTGGTGGTGCTGCCGACCATGGGCGGACAGACCGCGCTCAACACCGCGCTGGCGCTCGATGCCAATGGTACGCTGGCCAAATATGATGTCGAACTGATCGGCGCCAAGGCCGAGGCGATCGACAAGGCCGAGGACCGGCAGAAATTCCGCGAGGCGATGGACAAGATCGGGCTGGAATCGGCGCGCTCGGGCATCGCGCATACGGTGGAAGAGGCGCTCGCGGTGCTTGAACGCACCGGGCTGCCGTCGATCATCCGCCCCAGCTTCACCATGGGCGGCACCGGCGGCGGCATTGCCTATAATCGCGACGAGTTCGTCCAGATCGTCACCGGCGGGCTTGATGCATCGCCGACCACCGAAGTGCTGATCGAGGAATCGCTGCTCGGCTGGAAAGAATATGAGATGGAGGTCGTGCGCGACCGCAACGACAATGCCATCATCATCTGTTCGATCGAGAATGTCGATCCGATGGGCGTGCACACCGGCGATTCCATCACCGTCGCGCCCGCATTGACGCTGACCGACAAGGAATATCAGATCATGCGCTCGGCCAGCATCGCGGTGCTGCGCGAGATCGGCGTTGAGACGGGCGGATCGAACGTCCAGTTCGCGGTCAACCCCAAGGACGGCCGCCTGATCGTCATCGAGATGAACCCGCGCGTGTCGCGTTCGTCGGCGCTGGCGTCGAAGGCGACGGGCTTTCCGATCGCCAAGGTCGCGGCCAAGCTGGCGGTGGGCTATACGCTCGACGAGATCACCAACGACATTACCGGCGCGACGCCTGCCAGCTTCGAGCCGACCATTGACTACGTAGTCACCAAGATTCCGCGCTTCGCCTTCGAGAAGTTCAAGGGATCGAGCCCGTTGCTCGGCACCGCGATGAAGTCGGTCGGCGAAGTGATGGCGATCGGCCGCAATTTCCAGGAATCGGTGCAGAAGGCGCTGCGCGGACTGGAAACCGGCCTGTCGGGCTTCAACTTTGTCGATCATCTCGTCGGCGCACCGCACGAGGACATCGTTGCGGAACTCAGCCAGGCGACACCCGACCGGCTGCTGATCGCGGCGCAGGCGCTGCGCGAGGGGATGACGGTGGAGCAGATCCATGCCGTCGCCAAGTTCGACCCCTGGTTCCTCGAGCAGATCAAGCAGATCGTCGATGCCGAGGCCGAGGTGCTGGCCAATGGACTACCGCGCGATGCGGCGGGGATGCGCCGCCTCAAGTCGATGGGCTTTTCCGACAAGCGCCTCGCCTATCTCGCGCTCAAGTCGGCGAACCTGCGCCCCGGCATGGGGCATGCGCTGGCGCGCGGATCGGGCATGGTGCGCGATGCCGTGGTCGCAATGACCGGCGGCGTCACCGAAGAGGAGGTGCGCGCGCTGCGCCACAGGCTGGGCGTGCGCCCGGTGTTCAAGCGCATCGATACCTGCGCTGCCGAATTCGCGGCAAAGACGCCCTATATGTACTCCACCTATGAGGCTCCGACCTTTGGCGAGCCCGAATGCGAGAGCCAGCCGACAACGCGGCGCAAGGTCGTGATCCTGGGCGGCGGACCCAACCGCATCGGCCAGGGCATCGAGTTCGACTATTGCTGCTGCCATGCCTGTTTCGCGCTCGGCGACGCCGGGTTCGAGACGATCATGGTCAATTGCAACCCGGAAACCGTCTCGACCGATTACGACACCTCGGACCGGCTCTATTTCGAGCCGCTGACCGCAGAAGACGTGCTCGAGCTTCTCGATGTCGAGCGTTCGACCGGCGAGCTGGTCGGCGTGATCGTGCAGTTTGGCGGACAGACCCCGCTCAAGCTCGCGCAGGCGCTGGAGGATGCGGGCATCCCGATCCTCGGCACATCGCCTGACGCGATCGATCTCGCCGAAGACCGCGAGCGCTTTGCCAAGCTGGTCGACAAATTGGGCCTGAAGCAGCCCGCCAACGGCATTGCGCGCAGCCGCGAAGAGGCGATCGCGGTCGCCAACCGCATCGGCTATCCGGTGCTCATCCGTCCGTCCTATGTGCTGGGCGGCCGCGCGATGGAGATCGTCGACGGACAGGCGCAGCTCGAAAGCTATATCGCCACCGCCGTGCAGGTGTCGGGCGACAGCCCCGTGCTGATCGACCAGTATTTGCGCGATGCGATCGAGGTCGATGTCGATGCGATCTGCGACGGCAGGGATGTCGCGATTGCGGGCGTGATGCAGCATATCGAGGAGGCCGGTGTCCATTCGGGCGACAGCGCGTGCACCCTTCCGCCCTATAGCCTGAGCAACGACATCATCGCCGAGATGGAGCGGCAGACGAAACTGCTCGCCGAGGGGCTGAAGGTGCGAGGCCTCATGAACATCCAGTTCGCGGTCAAGAGCGGCCAGGTGTACCTGATCGAGGTGAACCCCCGCGCCAGCCGCACCGTGCCCTTCGTCGCCAAGGCGATCGGTCAGCCGGTGGCCAAATATGCCGCGCGGGTGATGGCGGGCGAGATGCTGGCGAACCTGCCGACCATCGACCGCAATATCGACCATATGGCGGTCAAGGAGGCGGTTTTCCCCTGGGCGCGCTTTGCCGGGGTCGACCCGGTGCTGAGCCCGGAAATGAAGTCCACCGGCGAGGTGATGGGCATCGACAAGGATTTCGCCACCGCATTTGCCAAGGCGCAGATCGGCGCAGGGCTGACGCTGCCGACCAGGGGCACCGTGTTCATCTCGGTCAAGGACAGCGACAAGCCCGTGATCCTGGAAGCCGCCCGCGGGCTGATCGCGCTCGGCATGGACATCGTCGCTACGGGAGGCACTGCGCGCTACCTTTCCGACAATGGCGTGACGCTGACCGAGGTCAACAAGGTTGCGCAGGGCCGCCCGCATATCGTCGACAAGATCAAGGACGGCGAGATCGCGCTGATCTTCAACACCACCGAGGGCTGGCAGAGTCTGAAGGACTCGCAATCGATCCGCGCCAGCGCGCTGACGGGGAAGATTCCGTATTTCACCACGGCGGCTGCCAGTGTCGCGGCGGTCAAGGCCATGGCGTCGCTTGCGGCGACAAGCCTTGAAGTAAAGCCGCTTCAGGCCTATAATATACGGCCTGACGCTTGAGCCCCCCGACAAGTCGTTACCCTGATGCGGCCCCGTTCGAGGGCCGCTAAAGGCATTATTGTCGGACGTTCGGCTTCGCGTCGGCCAAGGATGAAGGGATATGCCGAATGGCAACCGTCGATAAGCTGCCGATGCTGGCAGAAGGTTATGAAAAGCTCTCGCGCGAGCTGAAGGCGCTCAAGGAAGAACGTCCACTGATCGTCGAGGCGATCGAGGAAGCGCGCGCGCATGGCGATCTTTCGGAAAACGCCGAATATCACGCCGCCAAGGAGCGCCAGGGCCAGGTCGAGGCGACCATCGCCGATCTCGAAGGCAAGCTGAGCCGCGCGCAGATCATCGATCCGACCACGCTGTCGGGCGACAAGATCGTGTTCGGCGCGACCGTGACGCTGCTCGACGAGGACGACAAGCCGGTCAAGTACCAGATCGTCGGTGAGGCCGAAGCGGACGCGCGCAAGGGCCGGATCAGCTATTCGAGCCCGCTGGGCCGCGCGCTGATCGGCCGTCAGCTCGACGACGAGGTCGAGGTGAGCGTGCCTTCGGGCGACAAGTTCTACCTCGTGTCCAAGATCGAGTTCATCTGAACCATGCCTGCCGTGCCGCAGCGGTCGGCAACCAATTTTCTCGTGATCGCCAATGTGCTAGTCTGGCTGGTGGGCTTTACCACCGGCTGGACCGAGACGATGCAGATCGAGGGCGGCTTCTGGTCCGCGCGGCTGCATGACGCGCTGTACGGGCATTCGAGCGCGCTGCCGGTCGATTATCCATGGGTCGTGCCGGTCTGGCTGACGCCGTTCACCTCGGCCTTTCTGCATGCCGGGCTGTTTCACCTTGCCATGAACATGCTGGCGTTGATCGTGATCGGGCGGATCGTTGAGCTGGCGCTCGGCTGGGAGCGCTATCTGCTGCTTTATGGCGCAGGGATGATCGCCGCTGCGGCCATGCATTACGTGATCGACCCGGTATCGATGGTGCCGGTGGTCGGCGCGAGCGGCGCGATTTCGGCGCTGATGGCGGCCTATTTCCTGCTCTTCTCGCGCCGCAAGCCGCCCGCGATCGGCCCGGTCCCGCAGATCGTCGTGCACATGGCCTGGCTGATGGCGGCATGGACCGGCATCAATCTGCTCAGCCAGTTCGCCTTTGCGGGCAGTGCGCTGGGGATCGCCATCTGGGCGCATATCGGCGGTTTTGCCGCGGGCCTGCTGCTCGCGGTGCCGCTCGTGCGCAGCCACCAGGTCCGGCGGCCGCGTCACGATATTCCCTGATCCGCTAACTCAGCTCGCCGGCGTTTCTTCCGGATCGAGCAGACGGTGCAGATGCACGATCACATAGCGCATTTCGGCATCGTCGACGGTGGCCTGGGCCTTGCTGCGCCAGGCTTCCTCGGCGCTAGCATAATCGGGATAGACGCCGACAAGGTCCATCTTGTCCAGTTCGCAATAATCGAGGGTTTGGGGGTCGCTGACGCGTCCGCCCATGACGAGATGAAGTTTGCTCATGTGAATATGCGTCCCTGACAGATGAAACGGATGCCGGGCGGCATCCTCTCCCGTGCGACAGGGTGTTGCGTGCCATGCCCCATCGCGTTGCTGGGGGGCGCCATAATGCGGTTGCGCGGGATTTTCCAGCCCTGTTGCGCGCTGTCAGCGCTTGCCGGTGCTGCGCAGAGCGTCGCGAGCCTTCTCTGCTTGTTCCCTGGCCTTGTCGGCCAGCGGCGCGGCGGCCTTGGTGATCGGCTTGCGCGCCAGGAACAGCCCGCCTAGCAAACCGGCCAGCGCGATCTTCCAGCGGTGCGTCCAGGCCAGCCCCGCAGCCTGATCGGCGGCATTGCCGATCTTCTCGGCGGCAGTCTCGATCGCCTCGTCGCGCAGATTGGCAGGGGCAAAGCGATCCTTGGCGCGGGCCAGGGCTTTTTGCCACTGGCTGCGCGCAGCGAGACGGCGCGCGGAAACCTCGGCTAGGCTTTCGACGCCTTCGTCATCGTGATCGTGGTCCGCAGGGGCTAGTGGCTCGGTCATGCAGCGGCTTTCGTCTCTTCCTCGTCGCTCGAAAACAGCGCGCCGATCTTGCTGATGCGGCGCACCGCAAGCCAGAAGCAAAGCACGGCCAGCATCAGCGTGCCCGCCACCGTTGCGCCCATGGCTCCCCAAGCACCGAGATAGGGAATCAGAGCAATCATCGTGCCGACGACCAGCGCGATCAGGGCGCAACTGATCAGCACCAGCCCGACAAAGGCGAGCGCTGCCATCGCGCGGACTTGGCGTCCGGCCGCTCCAGCGCGGGCCTTTTGAAAGTCTATTTCTGCATCGATCAGTTCGCGGCCATCGGAATAGAGGCCGCGCAACTGTTCGACCAGGCCGGGCTTGTCCGCTGCTGCCTCATGAGGAGGCGGAAGATCGGGTGCACCCGGAACTGGCGCGCTATCGGGAATGGGTTGGGTCACGCGCTTTGCGGTCCGGACTGGGCGCTCAACGCCGCTTGCCGAACACCGACGAGAGGAGCTTGGCGACCAACAGGCTGGCGACCGCAGCGATACCTGCGGCAGCAACCGGCTTGGTGCGGACGAATTCGCGCGTATCCTCGGCGATTTCCTCGACCGGCTTGGCGCGCAGCCGCTCTGCCGCATCGGTGACGCTCTGCGCTGCGCTGCGGGCATAGTCGCCATATTTGGGCCCGATATTGTCGTCGATCGCGCCGGCGCTGTCGTTCAGGATCTGTGCGATGCTGTTGACCGCATCACAGGCCATGTCCTTGACGTCACTCGCCACATCCTTGGCCTTGCCGCCCATGTCTTCGGGGATCATTGCGCTCACCTTTTCGGAAACCTGTTGAAATGCGTTGCTCGACTGCGCGGCGACGGTCGCACCGGCGGCAGCGACGCCGCCCGACACCAGCACTGCGCTGTTTGGCGTGGGGGTGACGTCGGCGGGTTTTTCCGCAGCGGGCTTGGGAGCCGCCTTGCGCTTGGGGGCGGCGGGCTTCGCGGCACCGTCACCAGTTGCTGCCTTTTTCGCACGCGGCTTTTTCGGCGCGGCTGCGGCCTTGGTTTCTTCTTCGGACATGAATTCCTCCTCAAGCTTGAGGGCAGACGCATGAAGCGCCGCCACGGTTCCGCTTGCCCAAGTTATATTCTGGCCTCTCCCGGCATATTTTCAAGCGCTTTCGCGGCCGCAGCAAGGCGACTATACAGCGCCTCTGGGGATCACCTGCGCCTGTTGCAAAGACGCGGCCCACCGCCTAGAGGGGCGCCATCCTTCCACCCACCACATACCGGAAAGAGTGCCGCTTATGACCGCGATCATGGACATCCACGCCCGCCAGATTCTCGACAGCCGCGGCAACCCCACGGTCGAGGTCGACGTGCTGCTCGAAGACGGCAGTTTCGGTCGCGCCGGCGTGCCTTCCGGCGCATCGACCGGGGCCTATGAGGCGGTCGAGAAGCGCGACGGCGACACGTCCATGTATCTGGGCAAGGGCGTGACCCAGGCCGTCGACATGGTGAATAGCGAGATTTTCGAGGCAATCGTCGGCCTCGATGCCGAGGATCAGCGCGACATCGACATGGCGATGATCGCCCTGGACGGCACCGAGAACAAGTCGCGCCTGGGCGCCAACGCGATCCTGGGCGTCAGCCTGGCGGTCGCCAAGGCCGCTGCCGACGCGCGCGGCCTGCCGCTCTACAGCTATGTCGGCGGCGTTTCGGCGCACGTCCTGCCGGTTCCGATGATGAACATCATCAATGGCGGCGAACATGCTGACAACCCCATCGATTTTCAG
This sequence comes from Blastomonas sp. CCH9-A1, assembly GCF_001557175.1. Taxonomy (NCBI): domain Bacteria; kingdom Pseudomonadati; phylum Pseudomonadota; class Alphaproteobacteria; order Sphingomonadales; family Blastomonadaceae; genus Blastomonas; species Blastomonas sp. CCH9-A1. Next base: position 32,665 of record NZ_LSHM01000011.1, on the reverse strand, counting down.
GAATTCATGATCATGCCCGTCGGCGCGGACAGCCTGGCCGAGTCGGTGCGCTGGGGTTCGGAAATCTTCCACACGCTCAAGAAGGGCCTGCACGAAAAGGGCCTCGCAACGGCGGTGGGCGACGAGGGCGGTTTTGCCCCCAATCTCGCCTCGACCCGCGCCGCGCTCGACTTCATCATGGCCTCGGTCGAGAAGGCGGGCTTCAAGCCGGGTGAGAACGTGATGCTCGCGCTCGATTGCGCTGCGACCGAATTCTTCCGCGACGGCAAGTACGAGATCAGCGGCGAAGGGCTGTCGCTTTCGCCGACCGAAATGGCCGATTATCTGGGCAAGCTGTGCGCCGAGTACCCGATCCGCTCGATCGAGGACGGCATGAGCGAGGACGATTTCGAGGGCTGGCTCGCGGTCACCGAACTGCTCGGCAACAAGGTGCAGCTGGTCGGCGACGACCTGTTCGTCACCAATCCCGAGCGTCTGGCGATGGGCATCGAAAAGGGCCTGGCCAACAGCCTGCTGGTGAAGGTCAACCAGATCGGCACGCTCACCGAAACGCTGGAAGCGGTAAACATGGCGCATCGCGCAGGCTATACCGCGGTGATGTCGCACCGTTCGGGCGAGACCGAGGACGCGACGATCGCCGATCTCGCCGTCGCTACGAACTGCGGCCAGATCAAGACCGGCTCGCTCGCGCGCTCCGACCGGCTCGCCAAGTATAACCAGCTGATCCGCATCGAGGAAGAGCTGGGCGCATCGGCGCATTATGCCGGTGCTGCCATCTTCCGTTGAACAAAACCCGTTTTGTTCCGCGACTTGCAAGGCATTGATCGCATATTTGATTCGGGCTGGCCGTTTCGGCTTGCCAGCCCGAATCAATTGTGATTCAAGAGATTAATGTCGTCGCGCAAACCCGTCATAAAACCCGCAAAACAGGCGATCGCGCCGGGCATCTCGCTCGTCGCCCTGCTCGCCATTGCGGCCTATGCCCTGCTGGGGCCGACGGGTGTGCTCGCCTGGGGCGATTATCGCCAGCGGCTGGAGGTGCAGAAGGTCGAACTGGCGCGGCTGCAGAAGCAGCGCGACGCCCTGCGCAACCGGGTCGAGCTGCTCGATCCCAAGGCGGTCGATCCCGATCTGGTGAGCGAACTGGTGCGCCGCGAACTCAATGTCGCGCATCCCGACGAGGTGATCGTTCCGCTGAAATAAGCCGTGCCGCAAACGGCTCGATGCTGCGGGAATATTGCGCAAAAACCGCCTTGGCCGTTGCGTAAACCTTTGCTCTGCTTCTATAGGAAGGGGGTCAATCCTCCCCCTGCCGCATGGCACTGATCCATCAGCGTGAAAGGTTTTCCGTCTTGGTCAAGACACCCGCTGCAAAGCCCGTTCGCAAACCGCCCGCAAAGGCCTCGTCGAAAGCTCCGGTCCTGCCCGAGGAGGGCAGCAACCATCCGCGTCCGCGCAACCCTGAGCGCTATGAAGCCAGCCAGGAAGAGCTGCTGCATTTCTACAAGGAAATGCTGCTCATCCGCCGCTTCGAGGAGCGCGCGGGTCAGCTCTACGGCCTCGGCCTGATCGGCGGCTTCTGCCACCTGTATATCGGCCAGGAAGCGGTCGCGGTCGGCCTGCAATCGGCGCTCGAGCCGGGCAAGGACAGCGTTATCACCGGCTATCGCGACCATGGCCATATGCTGGCTTATGGCATCGACCCCAAGATCATCATGGCCGAGCTCACCGGACGCGGCGCGGGCATCTCGCGCGGCAAGGGCGGCTCGATGCACATGTTCTCGACCGAGCACAAATTCTATGGCGGCCATGGCATTGTCGGTGCGCAGGTGCCGCTGGGTGCTGGGCTCGCTTTCGGGCACAAATATTCCGAGGATGGCGGCGTGTGCATGGCCTATTTCGGCGATGGCGCGGCGAACCAGGGCCAGGTCTATGAAAGCTTCAACATGGCCGCCTTGTGGAAGCTGCCGATCATCTTCGTGATCGAGAATAACGGCTATGCCATGGGCACCAAGGTCGCGCGCAGCAGTGCCGAGACCGAATTCTACCGGCGCGGCGATTCCTTCCGAATTCCCGGCATGCAGGTCAACGGCATGGACGTGCTCGAGGTGCGCGGTGCGGCCGAGGCGGCGCTCGAATATGTCCGCGGCGGCAACGGCCCGCTGCTGATGGAGCTCAAGACCTATCGCTATCGCGGCCATTCGATGTCCGACCCGGCCAAATATCGCAGCCGCGAGGAGGTGCAGAACGTCAAGGAAAAGTCCGACCCGATCGAGGCTGCCAAGGCCGAGCTGCTGAAAATGGGCGTGAGCGAAGACGCGATGAAGGCGATCGACAAGGAAATCCGCACGGTCGTCAGCGAAGCGGCAGACTTTGCCGAAACCTCGCCCGAGCCGGATCCGTCCGAACTGTATACCGATGTGCTGGTGGAGCAATATTGATGGCCATCGAACTGAAAATGCCTGCTTTGTCCCCCACGATGGAAGAGGGGACGCTGGCCAAGTGGCTGGTCAAGGAAGGCGATACCGTGTCGTCCGGCGACATTCTCGCCGAAATCGAGACCGACAAGGCGACCATGGAATTCGAGGCGGTCGATGAAGGCACGATCTCGAAGATCCTGATCGCCGAGGGCACCGACAATGTGAAGGTCGGCGCAGTGATCGCGCTGATCGCGGGCGAAGGCGAGGACGCGTCGTCGGCTGAAGCCACACCGGCACCCGCTCGGACCCCTGCGTCCGAGCCCGAAGCCAAGGCCCCGACTGAGAACGCTGAGATCGTCCCCGAAACGCCCAAGCGCGCGCAGGTCAGTGATCCGGCGATCCCCGAAGGCACTGAGATGGTGCCGACCACGGTGCGCGAGGCGCTGCGCGATGCGATGGCGGAGGAAATGCGCCGCGACGAGCGCGTGTTCGTGATGGGCGAGGAAGTCGCCGAATATCAGGGCGCGTACAAGGTGACGCAGGGCCTGCTCGAGGAATTCGGGCCGCGCCGCGTGATCGATACGCCGATCACCGAATATGGCTTTGCCGGCATCGGTGCGGGTGCGGCGATGGGCGGCCTGCGCCCGGTCATCGAGTTCATGACCTTCAACTTCGCGATGCAGGCGATCGACCATATCATCAACTCGGCGGCCAAGACCAACTACATGTCGGGCGGCCAGATGCGCTGCCCGGTGGTGTTCCGCGGCCCCAATGGCGCGGCGAGCCGTGTCGGCGCGCAGCACAGCCAGAATTTCGGTCCCTGGTATGCCAATGTCCCAGGCCTGATCGTCATCGCGCCCTATGACAGTGCCGATGCCAAGGGGCTGCTCAAGGCGGCGATCCGCACCGAGGACCCGGTCGTGTTCCTGGAGAACGAGCTGGTCTATGGCCGCACCTTCGATGTGCCCAAGCTCGACGACCATGTCCTGCCGATCGGCAAGGCGCGGATCATGCGCGAAGGCAAGGACGTCACCATCGTCAGCTATTCGATCGGCGTCGGCGTTGCGCTCGAGGCGGCGGAGAAGCTGGCCGCCGAGGGCATCGAGGCCGAGGTGGTCGATCTGCGCACGCTGCGTCCGCTCGACACCGCGACCGTGCTCGAAAGCCTGAAAAAGACCAACCGCATGGTCGTGGTCGAAGAAGGCTGGCCGGTCTGCTCGATCGCGTCGGAAATCTGCGCGGTCGCGATGGAGCAGGGATTTGACGATCTCGACGCGCCGGTGCTGCGCGTGACCAACGAGGATGTGCCGCTGCCTTATGCCGCCAACCTCGAAAAGCTTGCGCTGGTCGATAGCGCCCGCGTGATCGCGGCGGTGAAGAAGGTCACCTACAAGGGCTGAGCGCGACCGTTATGATACGATCGGCCGGGCAGCACGGCCCGGCCGATTTCATATCCTGATGCAGATCAGACTGGCGCTGCAAATACCCTTGTTGTCGCCGCTGCCGGCATTGCCGTCGAGCACGCCGTCCTTCATGTCGTTGGCTCTGGCGGCATCCGCTGCGGCCTGGGCCGAAGCAATCTGTGCGTCGCTGGTCTGCGGCAACACGGCATCATATTTGTCACACGTCGACTTGCGCGTGGCGGACACATTGTCGGACGGCGGCTTGCCGATCTCGCGTGCGTCGCGCACGGTATAGGCCGCCTCCTGGTGCAGTTCCTTCGGCTCCATGAACATGCTGCCGAACAGCGGATCATAGACATAGGTCAGCTCGACATACATCACCGCCGTGCCGGTGCTAGCGGCGATTTTCTCCCCCGGCGGGCCCATTCCGACAAAGCTGGTTCCGGTCTTGCCGGTACCTTCCGGGCCATAATCCGAATCATCGAACAATATGCCCTTGCAGCGCTGCCACATGATCGTCTGGCCGCCATCGGCGTTGAGTTCTAGACTGGACAATACCGTGCGGCCATCCTGATAGATGCCCGCCGCGCCCGCCTGGATCGCCGCCGCCTGGAACACGTCGTTGATCTGTTCTTCGCTGATCACCTTGGCGCCTAGCGTCGCGTTGAGCGTTCCGATGCGCGAGGCGTTGTCGGCCATGTTGAGCGCGATCTGGCTCATCTTCATCTGGGTGATGGCAAGGTTCGATACCTCGACGCCGTAAAAGCCGAGGCCGATGAAGATCGGCAGCGAAAAGGCGAACTCGATCAGCGCAAGGCCCGAACGATCGCGTTTCAGCCGCCGCGCAAGGCTGCGGGTGCGGGCGATGAAGCCGGGGCGGGCGTCGGCGGCGGCAATGGGCGTGGTCATCATGTGCAGATCACCTGCTTGGTCTCGGCATTCTGGCTTGCATAAGGCTGGTTGCGCAGAACGGTGGCGGACTTGATCGCTGTCCGTCGGGACATGCCGATCAGCGCATAGAGCGGGAACTTGCGGTCGTACGACATCAGCACCTCGTACATCACCACGTCGCGCGCGCCGCCGACCCCGTCCTTGCCAAGGTCGCGGTCCCATACCGCATTGGCATTCTCGTTGGTGAAGCACTCGCCCGGATCACGTTGGCCGTTGCTGTTCTTGTCCTCGAAATCCTCGGGCAGGCCGACCTTGGCAAAGTCCCGATAATTGCGGCGGGTATAGGTGAAGGTGGCATCGGCGCCCAGCACGCCGAGATTTTCCTTCACCTTCGCGTCCAGGTTCGCGACATTGGTCGTCCCCGTCTCCAGCGCGGCATCGCGTCCGGCCTTCTGCACCGCGCCATCCAGGATCGCACGCGCATAGACGGTATAGCCGAGGTCGAACACGCCGAGCAGCAGCATGAGAAAGGTGGGCGCGATCAGCCCGAATTCGGTCACGGTCACGCCGCGCCGATCCTGGCCGACCCGGCGGATGAAGGCAGGGGCGCGCATCACTGGGTCAACCTCAATTCGGAAATCTGCTTGGCGATGTTCTGGAATGCGGAGTTGAGCTGCGAGCTGTTCGATGCGGTAAACGAGCTACCACTGCTCGAACAGGTCGTCATGTCGGTGGTCAGCGTCGTGCCGAATGCGATCACCCACAGACGGATCCCCTTGGACTTGATCGCCTCGCAGATCGCCAGATACCGCCGGCGCTGGCGCTCGAGCTGCGTCGGATCGGTGCTGCCGCCGGTCACGCGCCGGTCGTACATCTCGACGCCGTACATGCTGGCGACAAAGTCATAGCTGGTCAGCTGACCGTCCGTCATGAAGATCATGTGGCGGCTGACCGATCCGGGATTGCCCGGATTGGCGTTTACCGTCGACTGGAAGATCCCCTGCGGCGACGCCAGGCGCGCGCCCCAGAGCAGGCCGACATCGTGATAGGTGCCGCCGACTGCGACCAGATTGTTGACATAGGTCTGCACCTGGTCGCGCGTCATGGTCGACAGCAGCGTGGCCTTGCTGGGACAGGCGGTATAGCCGCCGCCCTTGTTCTTGATGCTGGTCGCATCGTCGCGGAAGAAATAGACCTCTTCCCAATAGGGTCGCCACTTGGTTTCCATGCTGTTGGGCACGGCATCGATGTTGAGATCGTGCGCGCCCAGGCTGCCATCGGCGGTGATGCCGCTCGACGTGCTGGCAAAGTTCGCCGCCGCGATCGTGTCGCGCTCCTCGATGCATCCGCCCCAGCGGCTGGTGCTGCCGTCGACTTCGCTCGGCGTGGTGACTGCCGGATTGGCCGACTTGATCGAGCGAATGAAATTGTGCGTCGCAAGGCTGCGCTGTTCATAGATCCACACGACGGTGGCGCCGCTCACCGGCACGGTTGAATCGACCTGCGTCGTGCGCTGCCTCACGCATTGCCTGCTGTCCGAACCGCTCCAGCCCGGAGCTGCGCCGCCCCAGCTGTAGCGGACAAAGGAGACGGTCGTCGTGCTGGTGCCCGAGACAACCGGCGGCAGCGGCGTGCCCGCGGGGTTGGGACTGAAGCCGGTGAAGCTCGAGTTGCTGCCATAGCTGGTGCAATTCTGACGCGATATGTTGGTGCCGCCGCCCGAGATCGTCGAATGCGAACGGTTGGGGCACGAGAACGACTGGTTGCCGCCATAGACCTGGCAATCGACGGTCGTCGTCCGCCAGATCGGACGTCTCGACTGATAGGTCCAGGTATCGGCGACATTGCCCCCGTTCAGCCATTGCGGATTGGCATCGTACAGCAGTTCGCCGACATTCACGTTGGTCGAATAGGGCACGAACGAATAACGGATGCGCGCGTTGCTGCCCGACGAGGCATTGGCAAGCGTATCGTAGAAGCTCATCACCGAATTGCGCAGCGCGCTGATCTTGACGATCGAACCGCCCGAGCCGTTGGGAATCGAATCCAGCATCGACCCGGTCACGTCGAGCACGAAGGTCGTGTCGGTATTCGTGAGGTTGAGCTCGGCCTGGCAGGCGACGTCGATGTTGAGCGTCTTCTTGCCGAACATGCCCATGATCGTGGTCGGCATCACCGCAGACGCCGTACCGGTGACCTGGCTGGTGCCCGACACGTTGTTGGTGTCGAACGTCACGTTGGTGGTGTCGTTATAGCCCGGCTGATAGTTGACGTCGAAAAAGTCGCGCGCCTGGGCCTTGGCGGCGTCGGTGTACGTGCTGGCGGCCATCGCGCGGCGACCCGCGAGTACACCGGCATCGCAGGCGTGCTGCAGTCGCGACTTGACCATATAGGCGCGGCTCATATCGACGGCGCCGCCGATCATCGCCGCCATCGGCAGCACGCTGGCGGCCAGGATGGGCAGCACGTTGCCGCGCTTCGATGCCAGCAGCCGGTTGAGCCACGGGCGCGCATCAGCCTTCGCGGCATCGGCCCGCGCGCTGGTGCCAAAGCGCTGATCTTCGGTGTGGCGGATGGTCATGATGTGGTTAATGCCCCTTAGACGCAGCGTGCCTTGTATCTGCGCAATGGTAAGCAGCCCTCAAAGGGAGATGGTTAAGCCCAAGTTTACCTTGATTTGCCCCGGAAATTGGGGGACTGCGCGCGCCATGGCTCCTCCAGAACCCCCTGTTTCTCCGCTCGTCACGCTGGCGGTCGGCTATGGCGACCGGCAGGTCCGCGACTGGGCCCGGGCGCTGTTTGCCTTCGATGCGCAGATGGCGGGCATTGTGCTGCAGGCGCGCGAGCCGATGCTGGCGCAGATCCGCCTGCAATGGTGGCACGATGTGCTGGCCAAGCCGGTGGCATCGCGTCCTTCGGCCAATCCGGTGCTCGCTGCCCTCGCACCGATCGAGGCGGATGGGCTGGCGCTGGCCGATGCACTGGGACCGGTCATCCGTGGCTGGGAAGCGGCGCTCGAATGCGAGGAGATCGAGGCGATCGCCGATTTCGCAGCGGGCCGGGGGCAGTTGTTCGCGGCCTTTGCGGGGCAGGGGGGCGATGCCGCCGATCTGCAGCGCATCGGCCAGGCCTGGGCACTGTGGGATATGGTGCGCTTCCACCGCCGTACGCCTGCGCTCGATGCCGCCTTCGCGGCGGTCGATACGCGGGCGCTGGAGCGCATCGCGCTCCCCGCGCAGCTGCGCCCGTTGTCGATCATCAACCGCGCGGTGCGGCTTGACATCGCCAAGGGTCGGCTGGATCGTCCATGGGCCGGGCCCGGCCTGTTCGCGCGCCTGGTCTGGCACGGGGTAACCGGACGGTGACCGGCTGACGAGAGGGGGAAGGGCGATGCGGATCCTGTTCGGCGGATTGGGGGCCATCGCCTTGCTGGTCGGCGGTTTCTTCCTCATACGCGCGCAGCAGCAGGACGACGAGCTGGCCGAGATCGTGGCTCCTCCGCCCGAGCCTCAGGACACCGGCCTGCCGATGGCCGATCCGGGCCAGCTGCGTGGTCCGGAACCGCCGCAAGCGACCGAAATGACTCGCGAGGAACGCCGCTTTGCCCGGTTCGATCGCAATGGCGACCGCATCATCACGCGCGAGGAACTGCTCGCCAGCCGCACCAAGGCGTTCAAGGCGCTCGACAAGGACGGCAACAACCTGCTGACCTTCGAGGAATGGGCGGTGGCGACATCGGATCGCTTCGCCAAGGCCGATGAAGACCGCAATGGCCGCCTGTCGCCCGAGGAGTTCGCGACAACCCGGCCCAAGCGCCCGCTACAGCGCTGCAAATGCTGACTATTCGGCGGCGATGACCTTGCCCGCGCCATTGAGCCAGCCCTGCAGATCGGCGCGCGCGCGCGCGGTATAGGCTTCCTTGCGCTGCTTCTTGTGCACCTTGTCCTCGGGCGGCGGGAACAGGCCGAAATTGACGTTCATTGGCTGGAAGTCGCTTGCTTCCGCGCCGCCGGTGATATGGCCCAGCAGCGCGCCGAGTGCCGTCGTGACCGGCGGCGTTGCCAGCTTGCGGCCCTGCAGTTCGGCAGCGGCAAATCGCCCCGCCATCAGCCCGACGCTGGCGCTTTCGACATAGCCCTCGCAGCCGGTAATCTGCCCGGCAAAGCGGATATGCGGCGCCTTGCGCAACCTCAGCTGGCCATCGAGCAGGCGCGGCGAGTTGATGAAGGTGTTGCGGTGCAGTCCGCCGAGCCGCGCGAACTCGGCCCTTTGCAGCCCCGGAATGGTGCGGAACAGCTCCACCTGCGCCCCGTGCTTGAGCTTGGTCTGGAAGCCGACCATGTTCCACAGCGTGCCCAGCTTGTTGTCCTGGCGCAGCTGCACCACCGCATAGGGCCAGCGCCCGGTGCGCGGATTATCGAGGCCGACAGGCTTCATCGGGCCGAAACGCAGCGTGTCCACGCCGCGCGCCGCCATCACCTCGATCGGCATGCAGCCCTCGAAATAGGGCGTGTTCTTCTCCCACTCCTTGAACTCGGTCTTCTCGCCCTCGATCAGGCCGCGATGGAAGGCGAGATACTGGTCCTTGTCCATCGGGCAGTTGATATAGTCCTTGCCGTCGCCTTCGGGCCCCACCTTGTCCCAGCGGCTGGCCATCCAGCAGATGTCCATGTCGATGCTGTCGCGGTGGACGATCGGCGCGATGGCGTCGAAAAAGGCCAGCGCGTCTTCGCCGGTGGCTGCGCCGATCGACTGGGCGAGCGACATGGCGGTGAGCGGGCCAGTCGCGACGATCGTCGGGCCTTCGCTGGGCAGCGTGTCGATCCGCTCGCGCACGATGCGGATATTCGGATGCTCGCTCAGGGCCTTGGTGACGATATCGGAGAAGATGTCGCGGTCCACCGCCAGCGCGGAACCCGCCGGCACCTTGGCCTTGTCGGCGGCTGCCATGATCAGCGAGTCCAGCGTGCGCATTTCCTGGTGGAGCAGGCCGACGGCGTTGCGATCGGCATCGTCGGAGCGGAAGCTGTTCGAGCAGACGAGCTCGGCCAGGCCCTCGGTCTGGTGCGCGGGCGTCATGTCGCCGCTGCCGCGCATCTCGGACAGGCGGACCTTCACGCCTGCCTGGGCGAGCTGCCATGCCGCTTCGGATCCGGCCAGGCCGCCGCCGATGATATGAATCTGGTGTTGGAAATCGTTGCTGTTGCTCATGCGCGTGCAGATAGCGTGTGCGAGGGCATTTGCCCAGCTTGCGCATGATTGGCCTTCGGTGCCATCAGGGGTACGGACGCAAACCGGGGGAAGATACATGGTCGTAAAGCGCGCACTGGCGGAATCGCGGCCCTGGCTGCTGCTGAGCCTCGTGGCGGCGATCAGCTATTATTTCGTCAGCGATGCGCCGATTCCGGGCCTGTATCTCATGCTGTGGAAAGGGCTGGGTGTCGGCTTTCTCGCCGTTTTTGCACTTGCGCGCCACCATTCGCGCGACGGGCAGTTGATCGGCGCGGTGATGGCACTAGGCGCGATCGGTGACATGCTGATTGAGATCGACATGATCTATGGCGCGGTTGCCTTCCTGCTTGGGCATCTGGTGGCGATCTGGCTCTATGCGCGCCACCGCCGGCCACGCGTCACTTTCAGCCAGCGATTGTTCGCGCTGCTGCTGGTGCCGGGTGTCGTCCTGATCGCCTGGGCGCTGCCGATCGATCGCAGCGGAGCAGGGGGCATCGCGTTCTACAGTCTGTTCCTTGCCGTCATGGCGGCGATGGCCTGGATCAGCGATTTCCCGCGCTATCGCGTTGGCACCGGCGCGCTGCTGTTCGTGGTGTCCGATCTGCTGATCTTCGCGCGGCTGGGACCGCTGGAAGGCTCTGCCATCCCCGAATGGCTGATCTGGCCGCTCTATTATTTCGGCCAGTTCCTGATCTGCACCGGCGTGATCCAGAGCCTGCGCCACAAGGACCCGCGCGTCGCCGGTTGATGGAGCGGGGCCAAAGTGTTATAACATCCGTATGAACAAGCCGCTGAAGCTCATCAAGATCGGCAACTCGACCGGCGTCATCCTGCCCAAGGACGTGCTGGCGCATCTGAACCTGTCGCAAGGCGATGAGGTGTCGGTGGTCAAGCAGGCCGATGGCATTGCACTCAAATCTGCGGATCCGGATTTCGACAAGCAGATGTCGGCTGCCCGCGATGTGATGGCGCGTTACCGCAACGCACTTCGCGAACTGGCCAAGTGAGGTGGCCGATTGGATCTGGGTGCGGCACGATGTCGTCCTCGCGCTGCACGATGAACAGATAGCCGAACATGGTGGGCTGAGCGGCATTCGCGATGCTGCTCTGGTCGAAAGCGCGCTCGCTCGACCATTGAACCTCGCCGCTTATGGAGAGCCGGATGCCGCTGATCTGGCGGCAGCTTATGCGTTTGGCCTCGCGCGCAACCACCTGTTCGCTGATGGCAACAAGCGCAGTGCGGCGGTGGTCGCGCTGACCTTTCTGCTGCTCAACGGTATCGAGTTTGAAATCACCGAAGCCGAGCTTGTCGTCATGACGTTAGCGCTCGCCGCAGGCGACCTCACCGAGGATGAGGTCGCCCGCTGGTTTCGCGATCATATCGTGCCGCAAAGCTGAGCCTTATTCGCTCGCGGGCTCGGGATTTTCTGCCGCCTCGTCGCCATTCTCTTCTTCGGCGATGCGCGCGGCGCTGACCACATGCTCGTTATCGGCCACGTTGAACAGCCGCACGCCGGCAGAGTTGCGGCCGATCACGCGCATGGTCGAGAGGCTCAATCGGATGAGCTTGGCCTGATCGGTGACGAGCATCAGCTGGTCCGACTGGTGCGCCGGGAAGCTCGCCAGCACCGGGCCGTTGCGATCGATATTGTCGATATTGGTGATGCCCTGGCCACCGCGTCCGGTGCGGCGATATTCATAGGCGGAGGACAGCTTGCCATAGCCATTGGCGCAGACCGTGAGGATGAACTGTTCTGCCTCGGCGAACTGCGCCATCCGCTCGGGCGAGAGCGTCGGCTGCGCCTCGTTGCCCTTCCAGGGCGCGGCGCGCAGATATTCGTCGCGTTCCTCGGTGGTGGCATCGAAGCCGCCCAGAATCGACAGCGAGATCACCTCGTCGCCTTCGCGCAAGCTCATGCCGCGCACCCCGGTAGAGGTGCGGCTCTGGAACTCGCGCACATCGGTCGCGGCAAAGCGGATCGCCTTGCCCTGGCGCGTGGCGAGCAGCACGTCGTCGCCCTCGGTGAGCAGCGCGACGCCGATCAGCCGGTCGTCCGATCCCTCGTCGAAGCGCATCGCGATCTTGCCGTTCGAGGGGATGTTGGTGAACGCATCCATCGAGTTGCGGCGCACAGTGCCGTTGGCGGTAGCGAACATCACGTGCAGATCGGCCCAGGTATTCTCGTCCTCGGGCAGCGGCAGCACGGTCTGGATGGTCTCGCCCTGCGCCAGCGGTAGCAGGTTGACCATCGGCCGTCCGCGTGTCGCCGGACCGCCCTCGGGCAGGCGCCACACCTTCTGGCGATAGACCTTGCCGTGCGTGGAGAAGAACAGCACCGGCGTGTGCGTCGAGGTGACGAACATGCTGGTGACGGCATCCTCGTCCTTGGTCGCCATGCCGGACCGGCCCTTGCCGCCGCGGCCCTGGGCGCGGAAGGCATCGAGCGGGGTGCGCTTGATATAGCCCTGCAGCGTGACGGTGACGACCATCTCCTCGCGTTCGATCAGGTCCTCGTCGTCGATGCCGTCGGCCGCCGGCGCGATCTCTGACAGGCGCGGCGTGGCGAACTCGCTCTTCACCGCGATCAGCTCGTCGCGCAGCACCTGGTAAAGCTTGGCTCGGTCACCCAAGATAGCCAGATATTCCTCGATGCTCGCGGCAAGCGCCTTCAGCTCGTTGCCGATCTCGTCGCGGCCCAGCGCGGTCAGCCTGTGCAGGCGCAGGTCGAGGATCGCGCGGACCTGAATGTCGCTGAGCGTGTAGGTATCGCCTTCGATCTCCGCCTCGATCGCCTCGACCAGCCGGATATAGGGGGCGATTTCCTCGATCGGCCATTGCCGTGCGATCAGCGCCGCGCGGGCTTCGGCGGGCGAGGCGGACGAGCGGATGATCCGCACCACCTCGTCCATATTGGTCACTGCGACCACGAGGCCGAGCAGGATATGCGCACGGTCGCGCGCCTTGGCGAGTTCGAACTTGGTGCGGCGGGTGATCACCTGCTCGCGGAAGCGGACGAACGCCTCGATGATCTCCTTGAGCGGCAGCACCTCGGGGCGGCCGCCGCGGATCGCGAGCATGTTCGCCGGGAAGCTCGACTGGGCCGGGCTGTGCCGCCAGATCTGATTGAGCACGACTTCGGGCGTTGCGTCGCGCTTGAGGTCGATGACAACGCGTACGCCTTCGCGGTTCGATTCATCGCGAATGTCGCTGACGCCCTCGATCCGCTTGTCCTTGGCGGCTTCGGCGAGCTTTTCGACCAGGCTGTTCTTGCCGAGCTGGAACGGGATCGAGGTCAGCACGATCGAGCGGCGGTCGTTTCGGCCTTCCTCGATCTTGTGCCGTGCGCGCATGATGATCGACCCGCGACCGGTCGAATAGGCGTTGCGCACGCCTGCCTGGCCCAGGATCAGCGGCGCGGTGGGGAAGTCGGGGCCGGGCACGATCTTCATCAGATCTTCCAGCTCTATCATCGGATTGTCGATCCACGCGAGGCACGCGTCGATCACTTCGCCGAGGTTGTGCGGCGGAATGTTGGTCGCCATGCCGACCGCGATGCCGCCAGCGCCGTTGACGAGCAGGTTGGGGAAGCGCGCGGGAAGCACCTGCGGCTCGTCGCGCGAACCATCATAGTTGGGCGTGAAGTCGACGGTGTCCTTGTCGAGATCGTCGAGCAGGCTGTTGGCGACCTTGGCGAGGCGTGCCTCGGTGTAACGCATCGAGGCTGGCGGATCCGGGTCCATCGATCCGAAATTGCCCTGGCCGTCGATCAGCGGCACGCGCATCGACCAGTCCTGGGTCATGCGCGCCAGGGCGTCGTAGATCGCGCTGTCGCCATGCGGGTGATAGTTACCCATGACGTCGCCGACGATCTTGGCGGACTTGCGATAGGGTCGGCCAGCGACGAAGCCGCCTTCCTGGCTGGCGAAGAGAATGCGGCGGTGGACGGGCTTCAGCCCGTCGCGGACATCGGGCAGGGCGCGGCTGACGATGACCGACATGGCATAGTCGAGATAGCTCGACCGCATCTCGTCGACGATGTCGATGCGTTCGATTTCATTGGGTTCCGCGGTTGCGGTGGTATCGTTCATTCCATGCGCCTTTTATGCCTTTTGTGACGCTTTCGCGTCAGCATCGGCTCTAGGCGACAGAGTGCGGAAAAGCCAGCTTTTGCGGGCGTTTTACGGGTATTTTTCAACAGGAAAAACAGGCGCTTGGCAGCGCGCCAAAGTCAGGGCTGAATGGCGCTGCCGTCAAAGGCGAAGATACCGCCCGAATCGGCCGCAGAAAGCCCGTCGAGCACGTCCAGCATCATGCCCGCGCTGCGGTCCGCATCGAACAGCTTGCCGTCTGCGACATTGGCCTGGAAGGGCTTGCTCAAGGCGGTGTCGACCGTTCCGGGGTGCAGGGCGACCGCGATCGACTGGTCGTTGCGACGCCCCCATTCGATCGCGATGTTGCGGATCGTCATGTGCAGCGCCGCCTTGGCCGCGCGATAGCCGTACCAGCCGCCCAGCCGATTGTCCGAGATGCTGCCGACGCGCGCGCCGATCGCGGCGAACATGGCAGGGGCCTTGCGCGGCATCAGCGGCACGAAATGCTTGGCGACGAGCGCCGGGCCGATGGTGTTGACCGCAAAGTTGCGCGCCATCCAGGCCGCATCGAGATCCTTCATGCTCTTTTCCGGCCCGCGTCCGTCTGCGTGAAGCAGGCCTGTGGCGACGATCACCCGGTCGGGGGCTAGGCCCCGGTCAGCAAGACGCGCTGCCGCCGCAGCGATGCTCGCCTCGTCCTCGAGATCGATATGACCTTCGCCGGAAAGGCTGCGGGCAAGCGCGATCACCGTATCGCCGCGCGCCCCAGCCTGCCGGACGAAGGCCGCGCCGATGCCGCCCGACGCGCCGATGATGACCGTGGTGCGGCTCATGCGCGCACGAAGCGCCAGATGTCGTTGTCGCTCGCCTCGGCATCGAAGCGATAGCCGTCGCTGTCGAAGCCCTTGAGCGCCTCCGGCTCGGCATGCCGGTTCTCGCACAGGAAACGCGCCGCCATGCCGCGTGCGCGCTTGGCATCGAAGCTGACGAAACGCGGCCCCTTGGGCCCCTGCTGGCGGAAATCGGCGGTGATGACGCGGATGCCGCGCTTGGCCAGCCCCTTGCCGGCAGCAGCGAAATATTCCTGGCTGGCAAGGTTGATCACGGTGTCGCCGCCGCTCGCGCTCAGGTCCTCGGCGATCGCGGCGGCAATCCGGTCACCCCAGAAGGCGACCAGCGAATTGTGTCGCGGTGCCCAGCGCGTCCCCATTTCAAGACGATAGGGGCGGATGCTGTCGAATGGTCGCAGCAGGCCATACAGGCCCGACAGGATGCGCACATGGGTTTGCGCAAAGTCGAGCGCGGGCTCTTCGAGCGTCTTGGCCTCCAGCCCGGTATAGACATCGCCGTTGAACGCGAAGGCTGCAGGCCGCTCGGGCTGGTCGTAAAAACCGCGATAGCGCGCATAGTTGAGATCGATCAGCGCATCGGACACCGGCATGATCTGCTTCATCTTCGCCTTGCTCAGCCGCGCGGCGGATTTCACCAGCCGTTCGGTCTCCGGCTCGAAGCGGGGCTCGCTCGGGCTGATGGCAGGGGCGGGCGAATCGAAATCCAGCGATTTGGCGGGGGAAAGCAGGATGATCATGATGGCCAGCGCATAGACGAGCGACGAACCGATGCAAAGGCCATCGAACATAGTCGGACGAGCAGGGCTTGCGCCCGCTTGTCACCGCCGCCATCGGCTTTTTGGACCGGAACCGCAAAGGTCGTTGTCCGTTCCAGCCAGAGCCATTAAGGACGGCTTCATCAACCAGCCGCCAAAGGCTGACAGGTGATCGGCAGCTCAGGCTTTGCCGTGTTTTAGTTCGGAGGATAACATGCGTCGCATTTCCCGTTTCAACATGGCCCTGATGCTGGCGCTGGCCGGAACCACCGCGGTTTCGCTGGCGCTGCCGGTCGATGGAGCCTTTGCCCAGCGCGCCGAAAAGAAGGGCAAGAAAGGCAAGGATGAAGCGCCGCAGATGGAACTGAGCGCCGAGTTCCGCAACGCCTTCTCGGCTGCCCAGACCGCCTTTGGCGCCAGCGATTTCGTCACGGCAGAAGCCAAGCTGAACGAAGCCGCCGCGGTCGCCGCGAGCGCCGACGAGAAATATCTGACCGGCAAGCTGACGCTGCAGATCGGCCTCAAGAAGAATGACGAGGCGATGCAGATGAAGGGCATCGAACAGGCGCTGGCGAGCGGCAAGTCGACCGACGCCGAGAAGAAGACCTTCAACAGCTTCATCGGCGAAAAGGCGCTGCTGAAGAACGATTTCGCGCGCGCCCGCCAGTATCTGACGGCTGCGGTCGAGGCGGGTCAGAATGGTCCGGTGAACCTGTTCCAGCTGGCCGAAGCGCATTTCGGCGAGGCGATCGCCAAGTCGGGCGGCCGCAGCATCGATGCGACCAACGCGCCGATCGCTGCCGCAGGCCTGCCGTATCTGCAGCGCGCGGTGGAAGCGGACCTTGCCGGTACCAAGCAATATTCGGCAAGCTGGGCCAAGCGCGGCTTCCAGATCGCGCGGGCGACCAAGACCGACAGCAGCGTCTTTGCCAACCTGCTGCTCCGCGCCGACGCGGGCAAGGGTGCGTGGCACGAGGTGGTGCAGGCCGTGCAGGCCGATAACCGCAACTTCACCAGCGAGCAGAATCTCGATGCGATGCGCCTGCTGCGCATGGCGGGCGGCATGACCAGCGCCAGCGATTATCAGGAATATATCGAAGCCGCCGGCGCCGCGCGTCGTCCGACCGAAGTCATCGCGCTGATCGAGGAAGGCAAGGCCGCGGGCATCATCACCGACGGCAATGCCTATTTCAAGGATGCGCTGGCTACCGCCAGTGGCGCGCGCGGCGAATATGTCGCGACGCTCCCTGAGTCCGTGCGCGATTCGCGTGGCAAGGCGACCGCCACCGTCACGCTGGCAACCGCGGACGCGCTGCTTGCGAACAAGCAATATGCCGAGGCCGAAGAGCTGGCGGGCATCGCCGTGACCAAGGGCGCGACCGACAAGGAACGCGCGCTGATGGTCCAGGCGATCGCGCAGGTGGCGCAGGGCAAGTACGAACCCGCGCGTCAGACGCTGGCTGGCGTCACCGGCGTGCGCGCTCCGCTCGCCAAGCTGTGGACGCTGTACATCGACCAGAAGGCAGGCGCTGGCGCGACTGCTCCCGCCGCCTGATCACGCGCAAGCCGATCAGCAAAAAGGCAGGCCAGGCAATCCGCCCGGCCTGCCTTTTTCGCGTCCGGCAAAGGCGATCATTCCTCGAGCGGCACGCCCGGCTGCTGCTTGCTGGTGCGGATGGTCAGCGATGTCTTGACGCTGGCGACATTGGCTGCGGGTGTCAGCTTCGACGTCAAGAACGCCTGGAATTCCTGCAGGTCGCGCGCCACGATCTTGAGGATGAAGTCGATCTCGCCGTTGAGCATATGGCATTCGCGCACCTGGGGCAGGGTGCTGACATGCTCCTCGAAGGCCTTGAGATCGCTCTCCGCCTGGCTCTTCAGGCTGACCATCGCGAACACGGTGATCGCAAAGCCCAGTTTCTGCGGGTCGATATCGGCATGATAGCCGCGAATGATGCCGGCTTCCTCCAGCGCCCGCACGCGGCGCAGACAGGGCGGCGCGGTCAGCCCGACGCGGCTCGCGAGCTCGACATTGGTGATCCGCCCCTCATCCTGGAGCCGGGTCAGCAGCTGCCGGTCGATATGGTCCAGACTTGACACGATTTTTCCCCTGGCTTTGCTAGGCAACCGCCGGTGCCGACGGTGGGTTGCCATCGTCGGCCGCGTGCAAGCTGCGGTATTTGGGCGTGAAGCAGAAATAATCCGCAACATCACGCCACCTACCTATAATATAATTATTCGGTAACGCAATTGTCCCACATTGCGACGCGATAAAAAGCGCCCTTTCGCAGGCGAGCCGACGGAGCTATCCCTTGTGCCGATCGGTCGGCTGCGTGTAACGAACACGGCCCGCCGATCCAACAAATCGTGCTGTTCCAAGGACCTTGCCCAAGCCGATGCGCTACGACGACCGCCTTTCCACCGTCCTGGCCGGTAGCGTCCCCACTGGCGGAGCGGCAGTGGCGCAATATCGCCAGCTGGTGGACCTGCTCGGGCAAATCGGCGGCAATGATCTCGACGCGCGCCACGCGCCTGCGCTGGCGCGGATCCACGAACTGCGCACCAGTGTGAGCGATGCCGATCGGCTGCTGACCGTGCAGTGCCTTTCCGGGCGGCTGGTGTCGCCGGTGCTGGTGCAGTATCTCGCATCGGAGCGTCCCGAAATCGCCAGCGCGGCGATCCGCGCCGCACGGCTGGACGACGAAAGCTGGGCGACGCTCGTCCCCGCGCTCCCCACGCGCGCGCGCGGTTTCCTGCGCCATCGCCGCGATATCGGCCCGCGCACGCAGGCCCTGCTCGACCAGCTGGGGCTCTACGATACCGCGCTTCCCGCCGCAGAGGTTCAGGTGGCGGCCGAAACTGCGGCACCCACCGAGCACGACCCGGTGGCCCAGGCCCCCGAAGCCGAACCTGCCGCGCCGCCACCGGTCGACACCGAAACGATCCTCGAACCCGAGGCCGCGGCCGAGCCGGTTGCCGCGCCCGAGCCTGCCGCTTTGCCGATTGTCGATCCCGAACCGGTGGTCGAACCCGAACCCGCACCGGTCGCCGCCAGTCCGCAGAGCATCGGCGAAATCGTCAAGCGGATCGAGGCGCTGCAGGAGGTCCGCATCCGTCAGGCGATGGAGCAGGAGCCCCCCAGCCGCGATGGCTGGCAGCAGCTCGAACAGACGCTCGGCACGCCGGAAAGCCCTGCCGCCGAACCGGTCGAGACGGCTAGCGCCCTGCCCGAGGGGCATCAGCATTTCCAGTTCGCCACCGGCATCGACGGCAGCATCAGCAGCACGCGCGGCATGCTGCTTGGCATGGTGCACGGGCTTTCGCTCGCTCAGCCGGCGCTGAGCGGCTTTCGCGGCGTCGATGCCTCGGTCGCGACGGCGTTCAGTCGTCGCATGCCGATCCGCGGGGGGCGGGCCGATCTGGGCAGTGCCGCGTCGCTGGCGGGCGAATGGCGCGTCGATGCCGATCCGTGCTTCGACCGCGCGACCGGCCGTTTCACCGGCTATAGCGGAACGCTGCGGCGCCCGATGCCCTGGGAAAGTGCGGGGCCGGATGCGGCAGCATCGGGGCTGACCGGGCGCGATGGCCTGCGCCAGATCGTGCATGAACTGCGCACACCACTCAATGCGATCATGGGCTTTTCCGAGATTATCGAGCAGCAGCTGTTCGGCCCCGTGCTCAGCGAATATCGCGAGATGGCGCAGCGCATCCGCCAGGACGCGCGGCAATTGCTGAACGGCTTTGACGATCTGGACACCGCGCTCAGGCTCGACCGCAACGCGATCGACGATCCCGATGGCCATGTCGCGCTGAGTGAGCTCGCCGAACGCCTGTCTGCTCGGGTGCAGCCACTGCTCGACTATGCGGGGGCATCGCTGGTTCTGGGTCCGGTTCCGCAGGCTTCGGTGATTGCCATGTCGGCCCAGGCGCTCGACCGCATCGTTCCGCGCCTAGCCGGTGCGCTGATCGGCAGCTGCGAGGCGGGCGAGACCCTGCACGTGCAGTTCGTCGATCACAGCTCGACCGTCGACATCCTGTTCAGCCGCCCGAAAACGCTCGCCGGGCTCGATGAAGCGGCGCTGTTCGATGTCGACCGCACCGATGCCGGGCCGCGCGACGGCGGTCCGCTGCTTGGCCTGGGCTTCTGTCTCAGGCTGGTGCGCAACCTGCTCGCCAGCCATGGCGGCGCGCTCGCGATCGAGGACGAAGCTCTGCGCTTGACCTTGCCCGAGGCGGGGATTAGCGCAGAAGCCGCACGATCCTAGGCGGGAGGAGCGAGCACGGAGTGGCGACCGGGGGGGGCCAGGCCGATCATTTGCGACGCTGCGAGACATGAGCGCATGACCTTTGCAAGATTGCCGGGCAAGGATGACTTTGTTCGCTTTTCGCCCGAATTCGGCCAGCGTTATCTGGTGACGGTCGATGTCGAGGAAGAGTTTGACTGGACCCGGCCGATCGAGCGCGAGGGCTATTCGCTCGAAGCGGTCGAGGCGATCACCGATTTCCAGAAACTGTGCGAGGATTATGGCGTAACGCCCTTGTATCTCGTCGACTGGCCGGTGATTTCGGACCCGCGCGGGCGCGAGATTTATGGCGCTCTGGTGCGCGAAGGGCGGGCCGAGGTCGGCATCCAGCTGCACCCCTGGGTCAATCCGCCATTCGAGGAAGAGGTCAACCAGCGCAACACTTATGCTGGCAACCTGCCCAAGGAGCTCGAGCGCGCCAAGTTTTTCAAGCTGCGCGATGCGATTGCCGAGGTGACCGGCAAGCAGCCGATTGCCTATCGCGCCGGTCGCTATGGCATTGGCGGCGAAACGCTCAACCTGCTGCGCGAGGCGGGGGTGCTCTACGACACCTCGGTGCGCGCCAATTTCGATTACAGCAAGGCGGAAGGACCCGATTTCTCGCAATATCCGCTCGAGCCCTATTGGCTTGACCGCAAGCTGGGTATTGTCGAGCTGCCGGTAACCTCGGTCTATTGGGGCCTGTTGCGCCGTCAGGGAACGCTGTTCCCGCTGGCCCAGATGGCAGGTGTCACGAAATCGCTGATGGCACGTGGGCGGCTGCTCGAGCGGATCTCGCTGACGCCCGAGGGCATCTCGATCGACGAGGTGGTGCGCGGTATCGACATTGCGCTCGACGATGGGCTGCCGGTGCTCAATTTCTCGTTCCATTCACCGTCGCTCAAGCCGGGCTATACGCCCTATGTCCGCAAGGACGAGGATGTGACCGCGTTCTACGACTGGTGGCATCACGTGCTGTCCTATCTCGCGCAGCGCGGGGTGAAGCCGACCAGCATTGCGGATATCGACGCCAATATCCTGAGATGATGCCGGTGCGCGTTGTGCGCTAAAACCCATGCCGAGGCTTTTCGCGCTTGCCATCCAGCCCCGCGCTGGGCTAACCGCGCCTCTGGCACAGCCGGGACGGGCCTGTAGCTCAGTTGGTTAGAGCTGGCCGCTCATAACGGCTAGGTCGGGGGTTCGAGTCCCTCCGGGCCCACCAGTCCGTCCGGAAAGACACCGCCAGGAGCCGACCAGAACTGGCCGGATCGGGGAGTAGCGCAGCCTGGTAGCGCATCTGCTTTGGGAGCAGAGGGTCGCAGGTTCGAATCCTGTCTCCCCGACCAATTTTTATTTTCTGTTTTGAGACAGATACTTGGTCGGATGGCTTGTGTTTTGAATATACAGAAAAATATACAGTCGTGCGAGCGTGCGTCCGGCTTGCCCATGTGTGGCCAACCAGCGACGAGGCAGCAAAGCAGATCGTCATTCCGATGAAGGACGATTCGGACGGGTCCTCGGGCGATCATGTCTAAGGCAAAGGTCATTGCGCCTTCTCGGTGTTGTCGATGGCTTCGCTAGGCGGGGCGCAACCCGATCTGCGCGCCGATCCCTTGGTGCTCATTCTGGCGACCGGTTTCGCGCAGCCTATTGCGCCGGTCCTGCAACCCTATTTCGATCTCAGGCCGCCGCTGCGCGGCCAACCGGCAGTGCTCCTGACAATCTGAACCGATTTGTCGGACCCGCCGGGGTGTAACTCTATCCTATGCGCTTGGCTCCGGCCCTGTCGGAGCTTTTCACCGTGCATCAATTGCAGAATGTCTGCGCGGACGCCTGTCCGGCGGCCGCGCCCCATATCGATACCCTCGTCGATCCTGCCCAGCGGCCGCCGGTCATACTGCTAATGCAGGAGAACCAATCGCACCTCTCGCGCGATGCGAGCCTGTGCTTCAGCGTCATCGGCTTCCTGTTCATGATCACCAGCACCGCGCCCGCGCGCGAGCGGCTCGAGCTGGTCGAGGCCGCGCTCGCCGAAGCGAGGGGACGCTGATCGTAACGTCTTCAACGAACACGTCGCCGTGCATCGCATACCTGCGCCGCACCCATCACCGTGTCTGGGCAGCGATGCGCCCCGTGATGCGCTGCGTCGAGCGTAAGCGGCTGATGGCATAAAAACCCACATGGCATCTTTATGGATTGAGCGGTTTCGGGACCCGTCCTCGCGCACAACGTTCTGATCCGGCAGCTGAACATCACCAGCAAATGCAGGACGCAGATCAAGGAGCATCGATCAAAAGGCACCCCGGGACCGCCATTCTTGTCGGCCCCGGGGTGCGAGTTTCGACGAGTCTGGCGGGACAATTCTCGTCAGGGCAAGACGCATCTTGCCGGCCGCCGGATGACGCATGACGCCGTAAAATATCCATGTGCCTCAACGCCTTGCGGCATGAAATCCTCGTGAAACCCGCGCTCGGTGCCGAGTGATGAAAGCGATTTTCATGCGTTTTTCATGCCGCTCGCCGCTTTTGCACCGCGCATTTTCACGGGTCTCAGGCGCACCTGACGCTCCGCCAACCAAGGAGCTCCTATGTCCTTCGATCTTGCGCTTGCCGGCGTCGTCGCCGTCGGCCTGCTGGTGTATCTTGTCGTCGTTCTGATGACCCCGGAGCGCTTCTGATGGAGCGCGCGTCCCTTTTCGAACGCAAGCTCGTCGTTCCGGCCCTGCGCGACTCCTTCGTCAAGCTCGACCCGCGCACGCTGGTCCGCAATCCGGTGATGTTCACGACCGCCGTGGTAGCTGCCGTCGCCACCGTGGTGATGGTTCGCAACCTGGCTACGGGCAGCGGCGATCCGCTGTTCGAGGGCCAGCTAGTCTTCTGGCTCTGGCTCACGGTGCTGTTCGGCAACTTTGCCGAAGCGCTGGCCGAAGGGCGTGGCAAGGCGCAGGCACAGTCGCTGCGCTCCACCAAGGACCAGCTCATTGCCTTCCGCATCGGGCAGGATGGCAAGCTTGCCGAAATCCCTGCCACGCAGCTCCACGCGGGTGATGTAGTGCGGGTTATCCAGGGGCAGCCGATTCCCGCCGATGGCGAGGTCGTGGCCGGTGTGGCCTCGGTCAACGAGGCGGCGATCACCGGCGAAAGTGCGCCGGTCATTCGCGAAGCGGGTGGCGATCGGTCTGCTGTAACCGCCGGCACCATGGTCATTGCCGACCAGATCGACGTGAAGGTCACGGCAGAACCCGGCAGCGGGTTTCTCGATCGCATGATCGCACTCGTCGAAGGCGCCAGCCGCCAGAAGACGCCGAACGAGATCGCGCTCACGGTTCTGCTCACCGGCCTGACACTGATCTTCCTGATCGCCGTCGGCACCCTTCCTGCCTTTGCCGCTTATGCCGGGGGCGAGATTGCGGTGCCCGTGCTGATCGCGCTGTTCGTCGCGCTCATCCCCACCACGATTTCGGGGCTGCTTTCAGCGATCGGCATTGCGGGCATGGACCGGCTGATCCGCTTCAACGTGCTCGCCAAGTCGGGCCGCGCGGTTGAGGCGGCGGGCGATATCAGCACGCTGCTGCTCGACAAGACCGGGACGATCACCATCGGCGACCGTCAGGCCAGCGAGTTCGTGCCGCTGCCCGGCGTGGCCCTGGCCGATCTGGTCGCGGCTGCGCGCCTCTCGAGCCTTGCCGATACGACGCCCGAGGGCCGGTCGATCGTGGCTCTGGCCGGCGACGGAGATGCGATGCCTGAAGGGGCTGAACCGATCGCGTTCACCTCGCAGACGCGTGTCAGCGGACTGATGATCGGCGAACGCGCGCTGATCAAGGGTGCGGTCGATGCCGTGCTGCGGCGACTGGGCGACAAGGCTGATCCGACCGCTGCTGCCGCGCTCCATCAAGCCTCCGAGGGCATTGCCCGGTCGGGCGGCACGCCGCTGGCCGTCGCCGATGGCAACCGGCTGCTCGGCGTCATCCACCTCAAGGACATCGTCAAGGCGGGGATTCGCGAGCGCTTTGCCGAACTCCGCCGCATGGGCATCCGCACGGTCATGATCACCGGCGACAATCCGCTCACCGCCGCGTCGATCGCGGCCGAAAGCGGCGTGGACGATTTCCTCGCCGAGGCGACTCCCGAAGACAAGCTGGCGCTGATCCGCAAGGAACAGGCGGGCGGCAAGCTGGTCGCGATGTGCGGCGATGGCACCAATGACGCGCCCGCGCTGGCGCAATCGGATGTCGGCGTCGCGATGAACACCGGCACCCAGGCCGCGCGCGAAGCGGGCAACATGGTCGATCTCGACAGCGATCCGACCAAGCTGATCGAGATCGTCGGCATCGGCAAGCAGTTGCTGATGACGCGTGGGGCGCTCACCACCTTCTCGATCGCCAATGACGTGGCGAAATATTTCGCCATCCTGCCTGCCATCTTCGTCGTGCTCTACCCCTCGCTGGGCGTGCTCAACGTGATGGGACTGGCAACGCCGTCGAGCGCGATCCTGTCGGCGATCATCTTCAACGCGATCATCATCCCGCTGCTCGTGCCACTGGCGCTCAAGGGCGTCGCCTATCGTCCGATGCCCGCCGCCAGGCAGTTGCTGCGCAATCTGGGCATCTATGGCCTGGGCGGCGTGATCGCGCCGTTCATCGGCATCAAGCTCATCGACATCGCCGTCGCCGGCCTCGGCCTGGCCTGAGCGAGAGGACCTAACATCATGCTTGCATCCCTACTTACCGTCGCCATCGTCGTCGGCGGTTCGATACTGCTCTCCTGGCCGCTCGGCCGCTATATGGCTGCGCTGTTTTCGGGGCGCTTTGCCAGCGCGGACGGCACTTTCGCCAAGCTTGGCGGGTCCTCGGCCGATCAGGACGGGAAGGCCTATTCGATCGCGCTGCTGGCGTTCAACGCCGTCATGTTCGCGTTCGTGTTCGCGCTGCTGTCGCTCCAGCACCTGCTGCCGCTCAACCCGGACGGCCAGGGACCAGCCTCGATCCATCTCATCTTCAACACCACGGCCTCGTTCGTCACCAACACCAATCTCCAGCATTATTCGGGCGAGAGCACCTGGAGCTATCTCGCCCAGCTTGCCGGGCTGATGTGGTTGCAGTTCGTTTCGGCAGCGACCGGCATCGCCGCGCTGGCAGCGCTCGCGCGCGGGATTGGCGGCCAGAAGAGCATGGGCAATTTCTTCATCGACCTGCAGCGCGCTTCGTTCGGGGTGCTGCTGCCGTTGGCGATTGCCGTTGCGCTTGTTCTCGCGATTTCCGGTGTGCCGATGACGTTCAACGGTGCTGCCGAGGTGACGACGCTCGAAGGCGCGGTCCAGACGATCGCGCGCGGCCCTGCGGCGGCATTCGTCGCGATCAAGCAGCTCGGCACCAATGGCGGCGGCTTTTTCGGCCCCAATTCGACGCATCCGCTCGAGAATCCGACCTTCTGGGCCAATCTGGTCGAGATGGCGTCGCTCATCCTCATTCCGATGGCTTGCGTCTGGATGTTTGGTCGCATGATCGGACGGACCAAGCACGCCGTTGTCATTTTCGGCGTGATGGCAGCCTTGCTGCTGGTCAAGATCACCGCCGTCATGGCGTTTGAATCGACGCCGACCCAGGCCTTTGCCCAGCTGCCGGTGGTGCAGGATGTCGGCAATCTTGAAGGCAAGGAACTGCGGCTTGGGGCGACCACCGGTCCGCTCTGGGCGGCGCTGACCACCTCCACCAGCAACGGCTCGGTCGGCGCGATGCACGACAGCCTCAACCCGCTTGCTGGCCTCGTCCCCATGGCGGGCATGTGGCTCAACGAGACCTTTGGCGGCGTGGGCGTCGGCATGATCAACATGTTCCTGTACATCGTCGTCGCGGTGTTCGTCGCGGGCATGATGGTCGGCCGCACGCCCGAATATCTGGGCCACCGGATCGAGGGGCGCGAGATGCGGCTCGCGGTGCTGGCGCTGATCAGCCATCCGCTGCTGATCCTGGGCGGCACGGCGCTGTTCGCCGCTACCCCCTGGGGCACCGACACGCTCGCCAATGTTGGCGCGCATGGATTTTCGGAGATCCTGTACGAGTTCAGCTCGTCGGCGGCGAACAATGGTTCGGGCTTCGAGGGGCTTGGCGACAATACTGGCCCGTGGAACTGGGCGACGGGTATCGTGATGCTGATCGCGCGCTTCCTGCCCATCCTGGTGCCGCTGGCGATCGTCGGTTCGCTGATGAGCAAGCGCCGCAGCGCGGAAAGCGCAGGTACGCTGAGCGTCGAGAGCAGCACCTTCGGCATCATGCTGCTGATCACGATCCTGATCTTCGGCGCGCTCACCTTCTTGCCGGCGGCTGCCCTGGGCCCGATTGCCGAACACGTCACGCTGATGCGCTGAACCGGACCAAAGCAAAGGACATAAGGACATGACGACCTATCTTCTCCCCTCGCTCCGGCTCTGGATCGTGAGCCTTCTGGTGTGCGCGCTCGGTTATTCGGCGCTGGTGTACGGCTTCGCGCAGACGGTGGCACCGTTCCAGGCCGAAGGCTCGATCCTGATGCGCGACGGCAAGCCGGTGGGCAGCGCGCTGATCGCGCAGAATTTCGCGCAGGAGCGCTATTTCTGGCCGCGCCCGTC
Source organism: Blastomonas sp. CCH9-A1 (assembly GCF_001557175.1). Lineage (NCBI taxonomy): Bacteria > Pseudomonadati > Pseudomonadota > Alphaproteobacteria > Sphingomonadales > Blastomonadaceae > Blastomonas > Blastomonas sp. CCH9-A1. The sequence goes on along the minus strand of NZ_LSHM01000011.1, from coordinate 6,129 downwards.
TGCTGCCGATTATAACGGGGTGGGAGCGGCGGGCAGCAACCTGTCGCCGACCAGCGACAAGCTCAAGCAGCGCGCGTCCGAGACGGTATCGCGTTACGCGGCCGCCGACGACAATCCGCTGCCGGCGGATCTGGTGGCGGCATCGGGCGGCGGGCTCGACCCGCATATCTCGCTCGCGGGCGCGCGCTATCAGGCGGGGCGCGTCGCCGCTGCCCGCGCGCTGCCGGTGGCCGATGTCGAGACGCTGATCGACCGGATGGCCTTTGCTCCCGGTGGCCCGGCCGCACCCGACCGGATCGTCAATGTGCTCGAGCTCAATCTGGCTCTCGACCGGCTTGCGCGCTAAGCGGGAGCGACGATGACCGACAGCTCTCCCTCCAACGATGCCGAACGGTACCTCAGAATCGCCAAGGCCGAACAGCGCGGCCGATTGACGGTCTATCTCGGCGCAGCTCCGGGGGGCGGCAAGACCTACCGGATGCTGCAGGAAGCGGCGCGGCGCAGGGCAGAGGGCGAGGATGTCGTTGTCGGGGTCGCCGAAACACACGGGCGAGGCGAGACGGCAGCGCTGCTCGCCCCGTTCGAGATCCTGCCGCGCCGCGCGGTCGATCATCAGGGGCACCGGCTGGAGGAATTCGATCTCGATGCCGCGCTGGCCCGGCGACCCGGACTGATCCTGGTCGATGAACTTGCGCACACCAATGCGCCAGGAAGCCGCCACCCCAAGCGGTGGCAGGATGTCGCCGAACTGCTCGCCGAGGGGATTGACGTCGCCTCGACGGTCAACATCCAGCATATCGAGAGCCTGAACGATCTCGTTGCCGGGTTCACGCATGTCCGGGTGCGCGAGACCATTCCCGACAGCTTTCTGGAAGACGCCGAACTGATCGTTATCGATCTGCCGCCCGAGGCGCTGATCGAGCGACTACGCGCGGGCAAGGTCTATCTGCCTGACACGGCGGGCCGCGCGCTCGCCAATTTCTTCACCCCCAACAAGCTGGCCGCATTGCGCGAACTGGCGCTGCGCTTTGCCGCGCACAACGTCGATCGCCGGCTCAGCAGCCAGCTCGAACTGAGCGGCGAGCGGGCCGATTTCGTCTCCGGCGAACGGCTGCTGGTGGCGGTCAGTCCCGGGCGTGGCGGCGCGCGTGTCGTACGCCATGCCAAGCGCCTTGCCGATCTGCTCCACGCGCCCTGGACCGCAGTGGTGGTGGAGAGTGCCGGCGCGCGTGCGGTATCCGGTAGCCAGCGAGAGCAGCTCGCCGACAATCTCGCGCTGGCGGCGTCGCTAGGTGCATCGCTGATGACCATCGCGGCGCAGGATGTCGGCCAGGCGCTGGTCGATCAGGCCAAGGACCTGCGCGCCAGCCAGATCGTGATCGGCAAGAGCAGGCGCAGCCGCTGGTTCGAATGGCGGCATGGGTCGATCGTGCAGGACGTCATCCGCCGCGCGCGCTCCATCCCGGTGCATGTCGTCCCGCTCGACGAGGCCGACGAGAAACCGCTCCGCCCCTATGACCCCTATGACCAGCGCGACAATGTCATCGCGTTCGTCTCCATCGGGGCGGTGGTGGGTTTGCTGTTTCTGCTCAAGGACTGGATCGCGCCGGGGGCCATCGACATGCTGCTGCTGGTGCCGGTCACGGTATCGGCCATGTTCCTGCGGATGCGCGCTGCCTTGTGGGCCGCGCTCTGGGCGGCGCTGGCCTATAATTTCTTCTTCATTCCGCCGCTCTACACGCTTTCGATCAGCAGCCCTTCGGACGTCGTGACCTTTATCGTGCTCGCCGGTGTGGCCGCAGTGATCGGCGTTCTGGCCGGCAAGGTCCGGCAGCAGGCCCAGATCAGCGCTGGGGTCGCGCGGCTCAACGCCTCGCTTGCCCGCTTTGCCGGCCTGATGGGCGCATTGTCCGACCGCGATGAGACTGCAAACGTCGCCTGCCGTGAAATCGGTATGCTACTCGACGTCGAAGCGGTCATCGTCTCGCTCGAAGACGGAAACGTCGTCGTTCGCGGCAACCCGACCTTTGCCGAGCTCGACATGGTGGACGAGACGGCGGCGCGCTGGGCGCTGGAACATGGACAGGCTGCCGGGCGAGACACAGGCACGCTTGCATCGGCAGACTGGCAGTTCCATCCGCTCAAGACGGCATTGGGCACCATGGGCGCGCTGGGCGTGGCGCGTTCGTCGAAGGAGCGGGTGATCCGCCCCGACGATGCGACGTTGCTCGCGTCGCTGGTCGATCAGACCGCGCTGGCGCACGAGCGGCTGGTGCTGGAGGCCGAAGCGCGGCAGGTCGAGGGTCTGCGCGAGCGCGACCGGCTGCGCGGGGCGCTGCTCGGCAGCATCGCGCATGACCTGCGCACGCCGCTGACGGCGGTGATCGCCGCGACCGAGGCCATTCCTGCCGAAGGTGCCTATGCTGATGAAGTGCGGATCGCGCGCAGCGAGACGCGCCGGTTGCAGCGGTTTCTCAACGATCTGCTCGAAGCCTCGCGGATCGAGGACGGGTCGATCGAACCGAGATGGGAAAGCCTCGACCTGACCGACATCATCCATGCCGTGCTGCGCGATCTGAGGCAGGATCGGCCCGGCAGCCGCGTGGTGGCCAGCATCGATCCCGATTGCCCGATCATCCAGAGCGACCCGCTGCTGCTGCGGCACGTGCTCATCAACCTGATCGACAATGCACTCAAATTCTCGCCCGCCGGTTCGCGCGTCGATGTCGAGCTGCTTTGCGGCCCCGATGCGGCCTTGTGCCGAGTGGCAGACCGTGGACCCGGCCTGCCAGCCGATCGCGACGGACTGTTCGACCGCTTCCATCGCCTCGAGGGCAGCGACCGCGTGGGCGGATCGGGCCTCGGTCTGTGGATTGCCAAGAACTTCATCGAGGCGGTAAGGGGCAGCATCACGGCGTCGAACCGGGAAGGCGGCGGGGCCGTGTTCGAGATAAGCCTGCCACTGACCGCGCCCGCACCGGAACAAGACCATGAGCAGAATGCGTAGCGATGTGCTCATCATCGACGATGAGGCCGCTATCCGTCGCCTCTTGACCGGTGCGCTGGATCGTAGCGGCCTCACGCATGTCGAGGCGGGCACAGCCGGCGAGGCGCTTCGCCTCGCCATTGCCGAACCTGCGCCGCTGGTCGCGCTGCTGGACCTGGGGCTGCCTGATCGCGATGGGCTGGAGATCGTGCCCCAGCTTGCGGGCCATGGGCTGGCTGTCATCGTGCTCACCGCGCGCGATGCGACTGGGGAGAAGGTCGCTGCGCTCGACCTTGGTGCCGACGATTTCGTCACCAAGCCTTTCGACACAGAGGAACTGCTCGCGCGCGTCCGATCGGCCATTCGGCGGAAGAGTGGCCCCGTCGCCGATCCGGCTGTCCGCCAGTTTCAGGAAGGCATGATCGATCGGTCCGCGCATCGCGTCACCATACGCGGTAGCCAGATCGATCTTACCCCGCGCGAGTTCAACCTGCTCTGGGCCTTGTGCGACCATCCCGGTCGCGTCTTCACGCATGACAAGCTGCTGACCGATGTCTGGGGACCGGCGCATCGCGAGGATCTCGATTATTTGCGCGTTGCGGTGCGGGCGTTGCGCCGAAAGCTCGAACTCGACCCGGCGCACCCGAAGCTGATCATCAACGAACCCGGCATAGGCTATCGCGTGGCGGTCGGCTGATCCCTGCCTTTGGGCAGAGGTTGATCGCTAGCATTCTCCTGAGCGAGGCAGCGGCACCCAGGCAGCCAACCGCTCTTTCTGCGGCTTATCGCAGCGATGGCAGCGCCCGGCCAAGCCCATCCAGCGCCGCTTGCAGGGTCGCACGGTGCTTGGCGAAGCAGAAGCGGACCAGATGGTTGGGGGCATTTTCGGCATAGAAGGCCGAGATCGGGATCGCGGCGACGCCGGCCTGTCCGATGATTGCCTCGCAGAACGCGACATCGTCCATCGGCACCTCCGATGCGGCCAGGTCCACGGTCACGAAATAGGTCGCGGCCGATGGGATGGTGGCAAGGCCGATGGCGGCCAGGCCGGCGCAGAAAAAGTCACGACTGGCCTGGTGCGCGTCGCGCGCCATCGCGATCCAGGCGTCCTGGCTGTCCAACCCTTCGGCTACCGCCCATTGCAGGTGCGGCGGGCTGGTGAAGGTGAGGAACTGGTGGGCCTTGGCCAGCACGCGTGCAATCGGCGGCGCGGCGCACATCCAGCCCAGCTTCCACCCGGTCAGTCCGAAGATCTTCCCCGCAGAGCCGATCTTCACCGTGCGCTCGCGCATGCCGGGCTGCTGCATCAGCGACCGATGCTGCGCTCCGTCATAGACCAGCGCCTCCCACACCTCATCGCAGATCGCGATTAGGTCATGTTCCACACACGCCTGCGCGAGCAAGGCCAGATCGTCGGGATGCGCGCAGGTGCCCAGCGGGTTCATCGGATCGTTGAACACGATGAGCCGCGTGCGCGGGCCGATCGCGCGGGCGAGGCTGGCAGGGTCGATGCGCCAGCTCGTCCGGTCCATGTCGACGATCCGCGCGGTGCCGCCGGCACGCTGCACCAGCGGCAGATAGGCGTCGTAGAGCGGCTGGAACAGCAGCACCTCGTCGCCCGGCACGATCAGCGCGAGCAATGCGGCGGCGATCGCCTCGGTCGCGCCCGAGGTTACGACCACTTCCTCTGCGGTCAGATCGAGCGCCTGGTGCCGCGCGTACCAGCCTGCCACCGCTTCGCGCAATTCGGGCAGGCCGATCATCGGAGGATATTGGTTGGACCGCTGGTGCATCGCATCGCAGGCCGCCGCGATCACCGCCGCGTTGATCGGACCATCGGGAAAGCCCTGGCCCAGATTGATCGCGCCCGTCTCGCGCGCACGCATCGACATGGCCTCGAAGATCGTGGTTGGCATGTCGCGATAGAGGGGATTCATGGCATCTCCGGCTCGGCAGGGCAGGGGGGATGGCGATGGCTTGGCATCCGATGGCTGCCTCTGTCCAGAGCCGTGGCGCCGAAATCGATCGTTGCGGCCGGGCCTCGCCTCTGGATCGGCTTGCTGCTTTGCGTCAGACTGGGCCAGCAGATGCAAATAAGGGATCGCCAGTGCCACGAACAGCCAAGCCGGGAATGCCCGTCCATGCCGAAAGCCACCAGATCGCGCGGATCGGCTGGCTGCGCGCCGCGGTGCTGGGGGCGAATGACGGAATCGTCTCGACCGCCAGCCTGATTCTGGGCGTCGCGGCTTCGGGGGCGGATCGGCAGGCGCTGCTGGTCGCGGGCGCGGCAGGGCTGGTGGCGGGCGCGATGTCGATGGCGGCGGGCGAATATGTCTCGGTCAGCAGCCAGTCGGATACCGAGGCGGCGGATCTGGCGCGCGAGCGGGCGGAACTGGCGGACGATCCCGAGTTCGAACGCGCCGAGCTGGCCGCGATCTATGTCGGGCGCGGGGTCGATCCGGCGACGGCGGATCGGGTCGCGGTGCAGATGATGGCGCATGACGCGCTGGGCAGCCATGCGCGCGACGAGCTGCACATCAATGATCTGACGGCTGCCAGGCCGCTCCAGGCGGCGCTCGCTTCGGCGCTGACCTTCACGGTCGGCGCGGCGCTGCCGCTGCTGCTTGCGGCGTTGCTGCCGATGGGGGCGATGGTGGTGGGCGAGGCGGCAGGATCGATCCTGTTCCTCGCGCTCTTGGGGGCGGTGAGCGCCCGGGCGGGGGGTGCTCCGGTGGCACGTCCCGTGATCCGCGTCGTTTTCTGGGGGGCGCTGGCCATGGCGCTGACGGCGGGGATTGGCAGGATGGTCGGCGCTGCGGTCTAACAGGGCCTCAATTCGGTCAGACGATGACGCCGGGGCCGATGCTGGCGGCGATGAAGACGATCGAGGAGATGGCGGCGAGAGCGGTGGCGATGACGTTCATGATGGTGTTTCCTGTGTCGAAGATGGTTGAAGCGGTGTGGATCAGACGATCATGCCAGGGCCGACGCTGGTGGCGATGAGGATGACCGAGCAGATCGAAGCGAGAGCGGTGGCGAGAATGTTCATGGGGAAGGTCCTTTCGAGTTCGGTGCGAGGGAAGCGGTGGGGGATCAGGCGACGACGCCGGGAGCGACGCTGGCGGCGATGAACAGGCTGGAGG
>NZ_LSHM01000010.1:0-17162 GCF_001557175.1 Blastomonas sp. CCH9-A1 | reverse complement strand
TCGGAACGGTCGGGATGCTTAGCGTACGTTTTCGAACATTCTCTCACCGGCCCCCTACCAGCGCATGGGCTTGCAGGGCGGCACCGTCCCCGCGCTCGTTCTGTTCGACACCCAGACAAAGCAGCCCATTCCGATCGGTTACGGCGTGATGGCGGCCGACGAGGTCATGCAGCGCATCTTCTATCTGACCAAGATCGAACCGGGGAGCGACTACTGATGGCACACAAGCCCATGAAAGCCTTAGGGAGCCGTTTGCTCGCGCCGATCCTGAGGCGCTCAGGCATTGCCCTGTCGGCGCTGGCCGTTGCCAGCATGGCCGGTGGCCCCGTTCACGCGAATGTCGGCTCTGAGCTTAACAGCTTCTTCAATGACATGGGCGCTGCTGCAAACGCTACCGGGCCGGTAGCCTACCAGGGTCAGTCTGCTGGCTATTATTCGGGCGGTAACATCTGGACCCGCTTCCCGCAAAGAAGCGTCAACCCGGTCAATCTCCAGTTGCCCTCGGTCAAGGCTGGCTGTGGCGGCATCGATGTCTTCTCGGGCTCCTTCTCGTTCATCAACTCGGACGAGATTGTGGCGATGCTCAAGGCGACAGCCAACAATGCGCTGGGGTTCGCGTTCCAGCTCGCGATCAAGTCGATAAGTCCGCAGATCTCCGCCACGATCGAGGAAATGGCCCAGAAGGCGCAGCAGATGAACCAGTTCAACATGAACAGCTGCGAGACCGCGCAAAACCTCGTCGGCGGCCTGTCGGGCAAGTCCGATCGCATGTCCTCGGAGATCTGCAAGTCGATCGGGAACAGCCAGGGCTTGTTCTCGGATTGGGCCAAGGGGCGCCATGAATGCGGGACGGGCGGTCAGCGCGAGGCGACCCTGAAGGCGAACAAGGATCCCGCCATTCCGGCGGCCAGTTACAATTTCACCTGGGAAATGTTGAAGCAGAGCTACCCCAGTTTCTCGGTGAACTTCCGCGAGTACCTGATGACCTTTGTGGGCACGGTCATCTTCTACCAGGACGGCGATGCCAGCGGCAAACGCGGCTACCAATTCGTCGGGCAGGGAGACCGGGCTCTGCTGACCGCGCTGCTCGATGGCGGGGGCTCGGTCACGATGCTGAAGTGCGACACGAGCGACCAGTGCCTCAACCCCACCACGCAGAGCATGTCTGTATCTGCCTCGCAGGCCCTCAAGCCGCGAGTGCGGGCAATGATCGAGAGCATGAACGGCAAGGTGCGCAGCAACGCTGCTCTCACGCCTGACGAAATCGGTTTGCTCGGGGCGACCACCATTCCGCTCTACAAGATCATCTCCGTCAACGCGGCCGCAACGCTTGGCGGCATGACCGCCAACGACATGAATGATCTTGCCGAAATCGTCGCGATGGACCTGCTCGATGCGTTGGCGCAGCAATACTATGGCTACGCCTCGCGCGGTGTCGGCTCGTTCCAGAACGCCAATGAGGAAGCGCTAACACAGTGGCGGGCGCAGATCGTCTCGGTTCGTCAGGTGCTCGATACCTATTCGCAAGGCATGAACCTCCGCCTTGAGCGGACCCAGCACGTCGTCCAGCGCGCCGTCTTCCTTGAGGGTACGCTCCGCAACAACCTTTCGCCTCAGATGTCGGCTGCGCTGCGGTTCAGTACGTCCCTCTCCAACCAGGGCCTGCAATAGGTCCGACCCCGCGGCAGGAGGGACGAGCGATGATGGAGATCTTCACGATCGGCGGGGGCGAGTATCTCGTCAATGTCTTCAACGCGGTCAGCGCCTGGACCGGGGGAGGGGGCTTTCGCGCCCTGCTGCGCGTCGTGATGGTGATCGGGCTCATCTACACTCTTCTGATCGTGGCCTTCAGTCTCGACTGGCGTGCCTGGTTCAACTGGTTCCTCGGCGCGACGCTGATCTATGGCGTGCTGGTCGTACCCGTGACTTCGGTCCGGATCACCGATCGCCTCAACCCTTCGCTTGCACCCGCGACCGTTGCGAACGTGCCCATCGGTCTGGCCATGATTGCCTCGGTCAGTAGCCAGGCCGGTGACTGGCTAACACGCACGGCCGAGACGGTCTTCGTGATGCCTGGTGCCTTGCAGATGTCGACCAACGGGATGATCTACGGGGCCCGGCTTTGGGACCGCACCCGCGACTTCCACATCCGGGATCCGCGCATCAGCGCGAACCTCGGCGAGTATTTCAAACAGTGCCTGTTCTACGACATTCTGCTGGGGCACACCTCGTTCGACACCATCGCCAACTCGAACAACATTCTTGCGGACATGGGGCCGGGGTCTCCTGCGCGCGCCATGAAGTTTCTGCCGGCGGGCGGGCCGCCCACCATCGTCACATGTCAGACTGCCTATAACGAGCTTCAGACGGGCATTGCGGCCTATACAGAGCGGGGTCTGCAACAGGAGGGGCGTAAGCTGTTTCCGGGCTTTACGCCGGCGCTGGCAAGGGCGAAGCTCGTCTCTGACCTGCCCGTCATAGCAAACCAGTTCCACGGCAGCTCGCAGACTGCCCAGCAGATCTTTCAGCAGCGTTCGCTGGTGAACGCCTTTCTTGAGGCGCGTGCCAACCTTGGAGCGGCCGATGGCGATACCTTTGCAATGCTTCGGGCTGAGGAGCAGGCACGCAACACCTATACCTCGATCGCACAGCAGGCGATGACATGGGTGCCGCTGCTCAACATCGTCCTGACGGTAGTCTTCTACGCGATGTTTCCGGTTATCTTTCCGTTGTTTCTCATGCCGCGGACCGGGACGATGGCGCTCAAGGGCTACTTCACGGGCTTCTTCTATCTTGCGGCGTGGGGCCCCCTCTATGTGGTCCTGCACATGTTCATCATGGACCGTGCATCCGACTCCCTGAACGCGACCGCGCCTGGCGGCATTACGATGGCCGGCATGGCGGGGGTCGATGCAGTCAACGCCGATACCGCGACGATCGCGGGCTTTCTGATGATGTCGATCCCCTTCCTTGCTGCTGGAATGGCGAAAGGGGCGATGGCGGTGTCGTCGCAAGCGACCTCGATGTTGGCACCGGCGCAGGCGGCAGCCGAAGCTGCCGCAGTCGAGCGTACGACCGGCAACTATTCCTACGGGAATGAGAGCTTCATGAACCTGTCGAGCTTTAATCGGCAGTCCGAACAATGGAATGCCGCGCCATCCTTTACTGGCGGGGCACCGGTTGTCTCCACGGTCAATGCGAACGGGACGACGACGAAAACCATGACGGATGGCGCCAGCGTCTTTGACACGTCGCCGGGCATGAGTCGCCTGGCGTTCGGCGCATCGCTGAGCCAGTTCGCCAATGCCGAGCGGCAGCAGACCCTCTCTGAACTCGAGACGGCGCGGAATACGCTTTCGGAGGAACGGTCGCGTGCGGTTGCCTTCCTTGACCGCGCGTCGACGCGGCAAACAAGCGGGGTGCGCAACTCCAGCGGAAGCGAGAGCTCGTCCGGGTATCGCTCGGGCGAGAACCTGCAGCGGTTCGACAATCAGTCGCTGGATGCCAGGGACACCGTCAGCGAAAGCGATCGTGTCACGCGCTCGAGGGGAGATCAGCAAACCAACATTGATCGTCTCGAGACAAGCCGCAGCGGTAGCATCGGGCTGTCCGGCAGCGTTTCCGGCTCTCGAGGTGGCGATGGCGGACTTGGAGGCAAGGGTAGTGTGGGTGCAAATGGAGGTGTCCAGGCGGGCATCAGCGGCAGTCGCCAACGTACGGACGTTGTCTCCCGAGGAAATGATCGGAACGAAACGCAGGGCTTCGACTCCTCGACATCGGACAATCGTTCGAATGGTTCAAATGCCACGCAAGACAGTGGCAGCTATGCTCAGAGCGGAAGCTTCAGCCGGAGCGAGGGCTATTCCGAGAACGCCTACTCACGCGAGCGCGCACTTGAGGAGATCCGGCGCATCGATCAGCGGATTGCCCAAATTGATGAGCTGGCGACGTCACTCACCGACAGCACCTCAACACGGGAGGGATATGGCGCCAATCTCGCCTTCGACATGAGCCAGATTGTGGCAAGCCGCTATCAGGAAAAAGCAGCCGAACTCGGGATCACTGCCCCCAGCCTTGCTCGCACCGACTACAGTCCGCAAGAGCAGGCCGCCTATGAGCTTGTCGCGCGCGAGATCATCTCGGATTACTACGATCAGCGGGTGGCACCTTTCAATGATATCATCCCGGACAAGGGAACACTTACCGGCAACGTCGCTGGGCCGGGTAGCTTCACTGAATCTGACCTTAGGGCTCGGACGCCGCAGCGATCTGGCGGATCCCCGCGGAAGCTTGGGGAGGGATCGACCGATGGCTCGATTGGTGCTCGGATAAGCGAAGGGCAGGGGAGCCTGAAGGAGCGCTACGAAGCCAATGGCACCCGCTTTGGTGAGCGGCGTCAGGAATTTGACGAGGGGCGTTCCGCTTCAGGCGATGCTGAGGATCGCTTCAATGAACGGTTCTATGATCGCGATCAGCGATAGAGCAGATTGGAAGTTGGAGCGGCGCCCAATATGGGATCGACCAGCTACCAGCTAAGCAAGCCGAGCGCGATGAAACCGATGGAAACCAAGATCACGATCCAAGGTCCAACGCTGCTTTGGCGGTGGTCATTTAGATGAGAGTGGGCATCGTTTTCTGGAATACGTGATTTCAAAAAATCTGGATCACCATTCCCAGTCAAATCGTCAGGGATTGCCCGTTTCGAGAAATCGACAGCTCTCCAGTTTTCAAAGTCTTCCATCGCTTTTCTCCAATCGACACATATCATTATCATGTATCAATGACAACGATTGGAGGTGGCATAGGCAACTGGCTGGAGTTAAGGGAAGCACCATAGGAGGCTGCATTTCGCAGGCGTTATGCTAAGTTGAAACCCGTAGAGAGCGGCAAGCGCCATCGCTGGCGGGCCGTGGGGAAGTCATGCTGTCGAAGATAGACGCGACCTATATCGAGCTGCGTGAGCGGATCATGCTGGGCGACCTGCCGCCCGGCACTTCGATGACCGCCGACGACATTGTCGCGCATACCGGCGTGTCGTTGACGATGGCGCGCCATTTGCTGGTGTCGCTGGGCGTGGGTGGCTATCTCACCAAGCGTGGCCGTGCCTATGTCGTCTCGACCTTCACGAGAGAACAGATCGAGGAATGGCGCCTTGCGCTGGGAGCGATTGTCGAGATCGGTGCTCTTCGTCTGGCATTGGCAGGCGGTGCGCGGCTGCAGGCAGTGGCCGAGAGCCTTGAGAAGGACGTCCGCAGCCATGCCGTGGAGGATGAGGCGTTCTTTCTGGGGGCCATGTCTTTCGCCACGATCATTCTGGGAGGACCGCAGAGCACCTTGTCCGAGCTGGTCGAGCAGTTCATCCCGCAGGCCTTTTTCAGGCTGCTCTGGCTTTCGGACATCTATGCCGAGCGCACGGGTTTCCTGGTTGAAGCTGCGGACAGCTATCTGGTCGCGGCGCGCGCGGGTAATCTTGATGGCGTACGGAGAGCGAGCCGCTTCTTCTTCGATTCAACCGCGCCGGCGCTCCACAAGTTGATCGAGCAGATGGAGCGCAAAGAATTTCCAAAGGGTGCCCAATATCACGCGCTGCAGGCCATCGAGCCCCAGGTCAGCGGGCTGCCGACGTATACAGGGAGTACGAAGGCGGCACGGCCGCTGCTTGGCCCCTTGAGCGATGCCGTCGCGGCCGCGCATCCATTGTAGGAGTGCTCACCTGTCAGCTCGCAAAGGCGGGCTGCCGCGGGTGGATCCGCATGGCAGTCGCAGCGGCAGCGCAATCGCGCGCAGCGCCCTCACAAAGCAACTGGACCATGGTTCGGGCTGACGTGGTCATGCCCTCGATATCGCTCAGTTCAAGGGTCGCCGTCCGGGCATAGACCTGTGCAACGCTAGCGCGCCTCGCATATTCCTCGAGCGTGGGGACTTCGCCTGTTGCTGTGACGACGCTGACCATCAGCTTCTGGTGCGCGAGGAGTGAGGCAAGCGCTTTGCCGGACGCCGCAGTCCGCTCGAATGCTTCTAGCCGCTTGAGGATCTCAGGGATGGCAGGGGAACGGTCCATCGAGACCAGTCTGACGATAGCCGTTGCCTCTATCCCGGCCAGAACTGCTTGCCGCTCCCACATCTCGTTCTTTGTCGGCCGATACCACACAAACCTCGCCACATCGGCCACAACGAAGCCAAATGCGCGAAGCTCGCCGAACGCATATTCGCCCCAATCCGCGCCTTTCCCTGAAGCCTCGGCGAGAAGGCGTGGATCGGGCTCAAGGGGTACACCGTCGCCCCGGATCACCGCGCGGCGCAGATGCTCGATATCGGCATCTGCACTCTTGGCGAGCTTCTCGATCGCGGTCCGATAGAGCTGGTCGATTCCGTTGGGCATCGCTGAAGGATAGCAGCGAAGGGTGGATCATCAACCGCTTGCTGGCCATTCGCCCCCGTTGAGCTCCTTCACCAATTCAGCAATCCGCTTCCATTCAATTGCGGTTTCATCGAAGGGATCATGCGTCAGAATTCGTGCGCAAGCAGCGTCGATCTGTTCAGCATCGACAGGAATGCTAGCATCCGCCCGATATGCTTCAATGGCGGCGAGCAAGCGCTTGAAATCCTCGTAGTGCCCCATCAAAGCTCCCGCTCAAAACTGATTCAAATCTAGGCCGATAATCTTCAAACTGTCGAGCCATTTTGCAGATTATCGAAGGCTTCGCATGTCGTTACTTCGCTGTACTGCAAGGCAAAACCATTGCCGATTGCCCAATTAGGCAGTCCTGACCGTGATCTGGCTTCCGTTTGTCCCTTTGTGGACAGTGAAACCGTTGGGAACTGCCTGCTGAACCAAAGGCACGTGCGAGATAAGTCCGACCGCGCGCCGTTCGCCCACGATATTCTGGAGCACCTGCAGCACCTGATCGAGTGTGCCGGCGTCGTTATCCGTGTCGAGGCTGCCGAAACCTTCATCGATGAAAATGGTGTCGAGCCTGATCGCGCCATTGGTCATCTCGACGATGTCGGAGAGGCCGAGTGCCAGGGATAGGGCGGCAATGAAGGTCTCGCCGCCCGAAAGCGTGATGATCTCACGGGCGCGGCCGGTCTCGATATCGTGGACGCGAACATCCAGACCCCGCTTTGACCGTCCTCCGATGCTCTCGGTATCACGCTCGAACCGATATCGGCCGCTGGTCATCGGATCGAGGCGCAGGTTCGCCGCTTCGAGAACCTGATCGAACATCGCACCGATGGCGAATGTTTCGAGACTGGTTCGCGTCTCGTTCTGACCGTCGAAGGCTTCCGCAAGACCCCGCAGCGCCCCTGTGGACTGCTCAAGGGCTTGAAGGTTCTCAAGCTGGTCTGCCAAGCTTGCCCGAAGATCGACAAGCGATTGGTGCTTCTGCTGAGCAGCAGCGCTTTGCGTCACGGCATCGTCTGATGCGGCCTGTGCTTGAACGCAGCTCAGACGGTAGGGCTCTAGGCTTTGCCGCTGCGCGTTGCCGACCGCATTTCTTGCCATTGTGTCGCGCGCGCGTGCTTCGGCAAGGGCGGTGTCAAAGCCCGCGATTGCCTTTTCCAGCGCGGGGATCTCGGTAATATCAGGGATCGCCGCACGATAGTCTGCTTCGGCCATCCCTAACTCAACAAGGCGGGCTTCGAACGCGGTCTTCTTCGCCGTAAGGTCGATCTCGGCATCGCTGATCGCGGTCGTGGCGCTTTGCAGTGCGGCTGCCGCTTTGATGGCAACGGCATCTAGCTCGCGCTGCTTCGCGTCGGCATCGGCGAGGGCCTGCCTCCGACCGCTCAGGTCTGTGGTGGCGGCATCGATTACGGTCTGCAGATCCTCTTGCTGGCGCAGGTTTTCAGGGACGGATGAAATCCGCTCGTCGTAGGCTTGGCGGGCCAGTGCCTCGGCAGTCTTGGCCTCTCCGTGCGCGTCGCGAGCTTGCTGGAGGGTCTCTGTCGCTGCCAGCTTGCGTTTGCGTGCGTCATCCAATTGCTGGGCGAGAAGACCGATATCAATATCCGGGCCCAACGCATGGATCTGGGTAAGGACGTGCTGCAAATCGCCCTCGAGTTCGATCACAGCGCGCTTCGGCTCGGTGTGTCCCTCCAGAGCCGCCCGTTTTGCCTCGAGTGTGGCACGGGCCGAGCTGGCAGCCGCTTGGGCCTCGCGGTCGGCTTTGGATGCGGCCGCCGCTGCGCCCTGAGCATCTCGCCACGCCTTTTCGAGCGCGCTCGCATCACCAGAACCATGCGCAGGTTCGGGGTGATCGCTTGCGCCGCAAACCGGGCAGGGCTGCCCATTCTGCAACCTCTGGGCAAGGACGCTAGCCTGCGCTGCAATAAAGGCTTGTTCGTGCGCCTCAGCTGCAGCCACGGCCTCGGCATGGCGAGACTGTGCTTCCTGGGCGATAGCCGCTGCTTTGGCATAAACGTCTTGTGATGATTCCACCGCACGCGCTGCCTTTGCAAAGGCCTGCGCCGCGTCGAGCTCGCTGTTCAAACCGTCGCGAGTTCCATTCAGCTTCTGCCGCTCAAGAGCACTGGCTTGGGCGGCACCGAGGGCGGACTCTTTCTCTTCGCAGAGGTCAGAAGCCTGCGTCTCAGCATCAGCCGCTAGGGAATGAGCCTTTCTCGCCCGCTCCAGCACTACCACGGCCGTTTCAAGATCAGCCTGACGCTCGGCCGAATCCACCAGAACCTGCTTATGGCGGTTCAGCTGGTCGATATTGCGCGCGAGGTCCTCGATCTCATGCTCGCGTGAGCGAAGATCGCGCAGTGTCGCACTCGCCAACGATAGAGCATCGCTTGCTTGGCGCGCTGCAATTTCAGCGTTGGCGTGTGCTTGAATTGCTGTGTTGTAGCGCTTCTGGGCATCGGCAACGCTGGCGTCGAGATCCGACATGCGTCGTGCCAGCTCCGCCCGGGATTTGCGAGTTCGAATCGTCTCGAAAGTCTGGCCCTGTGCTTCGAGTTGCTTGAGCGCAGCAGAGGCAGCCTCTACCTCGGCAAAGCGCTTTTCCTGTTCTTCAGCGGCTGCATAAGCCTTGTTGGCCAAGGCGAGCACGCCCGCTGTTTCAGAGACTGCCAGCTGAGCAAATTCGTACCGTTCAAGTGCTGATGCGATGCCGTCGGTGAGCTCGTCCGAGCTGGCGAAGCCCTCGAGCTGAAGACGGCGCCCGTGAAGGCGATAGCCATCTTCGATCTCGCGCCTGATGTTCGCGGCGTCCGCTTTGAGCTTTTCCGTGAGCCGGCGGTAGAGCGATACGTCGAACAGCTCCCGGAGAATCGCGAGCCGGTCTTTGCTGTTCGACACCAGGAATCGCTCAAACCTGCCTTGCGGCAACAGGACGATCTGGCGGAACTGTTGTGCGCCATAGCCGAGAAGACCTTCGACATGGCTGAGGACAGCGCTAACTTTCCGCTCAGCAAGCGGTACTCCGCAGCAGTCCGGACCGACATCGTCAATTGCGACGTCCGATACATCGAACAGCCAGGCAGCGTGTGGCTGCATGGTGTGACCCTCGCCTCGTGCCTTTGGCCGGGCCTGATCAGGTTGCCGCCTGACGTAGTATCGCTTGGCTCCCAATTCGAATTGCAGGCTGACTTCGGTCAGGAGATCCTCAGGCGCGAAGTCGGACCGCATGGTCCCGATGCCTTGTTCCTCCTTGGCCCCTTCGCCAAACAGGGCGAAGGAAATCGCGCTGAAGATCGATGACTTGCCTGATCCGGTGGGGCCGTAGATCCCGAAAAGGCCGGCGTCCGTCGCTTCGCGAAAATCGATCGCTTCGGCGCCGCCATAGGGACCGAATGCGCTGAGGGTGAGCTTGATCGGTCTCATTGGTCCCCCTCCAGCGTCGCGAACGATCGCAGCGCGGCAGCCACGATCTGCCCTTCATCGTCTGAAAGCGGCTCACTACGGACAAATTCGAGGAATGCGGAGGAAAGCGTCTGCGGGTCATCAATAGCTGCGCGCTGTTCTTCGAGGCGCTGCTCTACTGGCCGCTCGTTGCGCTCGTAGGAGAGTTGAACGGCATTGGGATAGAAGGCCCTGATCCTTTTCATCGGATCGATTTGCAGGGTTTCGTCCGTGAGAACGACGCGGACGATGTCGTTGGACACCTCGGTGGTCGCTAGCAGTTCGAGCAGCTTGCCCCGAATGGCTCTCACTTGACGTAGCGGTTTCAAGGGAATTTCGGTGACCGTTGCAGCGCCGTCGGCCGCAAGGTCAATCAGGCTGACCGACTTCTGCTGGCCCTCCTCATCGAAGCCGAATGCGAGCGGCGCTCCGGAATAGCGGATGTGGTGCTGTCCGACTGGTTGCGGGCGGTGGAGGTGCCCAAGGGCCACGTAGTGCGCCCCTTCGAAGGCCGCCGCCGATACGGTCTCAATCCCGCCGACCATTCGCGTCAGGGGGCGCTCGCTTTCGCTGGTCGCGGCGCCGTCGACAAAGGCATGGGCCACCACAACCCATCGCATTCCCTCGGCTACGTACCTGCGAGCGCTCGCAAGCTGGGCCCGGATGACGTCCGCAGGGCAGGCGATGGCGTCGTCTTCGAAGCACAGGCGCGCGGCATATTCGAAGGCAAAAGGCAGAGCTGAAATGGCCACCGGTCCATGGTCGTCGGCAATCACAAGCGGACGCTCATCTTCATCCAGTGGTCCGCGCACAATCGCCGCACCGCCATCCGCAAGCACGCCCATCGCACCGATCTGCGCTGCGGAATCGTGGTTGCCTGCAATGATGACAATTGCCGCGTCGGAGGTTGCGCGTACCGTGGTCAGGAACTGCGAGAGGCGGGTGATCGCGCTTTGGGGAGGATTAGCCCGATCGAAAATGTCGCCAGCAATGATCACGACATTAGGCCGATGATCATCGATGATTGCAAGGATCTGGACGAGGATATGGTCGTGGTCATCATCGAGGGACAGGCCATGGAATTGGCGGCCCAGATGCCAGTCGCTGGTGTGCAAGATGCGCATTAATGTGTCCTCGAATCCAAGTGCATATAATTTTTATATAGACGAGGCGGGGGCAGTCAAGTAGGGTTCGGGCATGGACGATCCTGCCCTCAAGCCTGCGATGCTTGCCCGCTTGGTCTATCTCGACCGGGTTCTAACGTGGCGCGGGCAGGTGAACCGCAAGGACCTCATTGAGCGCTTCGGCATATCGTCTCCTCAGGCGGCAATTGATCTGAGGGAGTATCTCGAGCGGGTTGCAGAGCCGAAGCCCCGCTACGACACAGTACGAAAGTGCTACGTCGCCGACTCTCATCATCGCGGCCTGCCGTTTGTCGAGGATGTAGGCTCACCGGATGAGTTTATCGGCCACTTCGCGACGGAGGGCTTTTCCGTTCTGCCTTCGCCTGTTCGGCAGTGCCCCCCACTCGTGATGCGGCGTCTCTGGCAGGCAATCGAGCAGCGCCAGAAAATCGAGATCGGCTACATGTCGATGTCGAGTGGGCTGCGGCAGAACCAATGGATTGCGCCTGCGCATTTTGCCTCCGACGGGGAGCGCCTGCACGTTCGAGCCTGGAGCTTTCACCACCGCGAATGGCGCGACTATGTTCCTATCCGGGTTCTGCCTGAGAGCACATTTTCAGTGGCACCGATCGCTGAGGACCTTCCGCGCGATACTGACTGGGAAGAGCTGGTAGAAATCCGGCTTAGGCCGCTGAGTAGTCTGACTGCAGAGCAGCAGGCCGCAGTTAGGCTCGAGTATGGGTTCACGCAGGAAGTTCTGAGCTTCGACGTCCGCAGGGCCCTCGAATTCTATGTCGAGCGGCGCTGGGGCCTCAATCGAGCGGGAGCTCGCCTGGAGCGTTGTTAGCTTCGGGATTCGTTTGAAGTCTTCTGCGGCTAGAAAGGAGATGACCATGGTTGGGAACACGACAGTCGATCCGCTAGCATGGGCATCGGCGGTGACGAAGCCGGAGATTGACGCAGTAAGGAACCCGCGAACTGGCCATGTGCTCAATGTTCATCGTCTGATTCGGGTGTTCCGGTATGAGCGCGCGATCCTGTTGCGCCAGAAGCTCAAGGCACTCGTCAAACGCGGCGAAGGACGCTTGGTCTGCGCGACGTGCGGTGTTCCGGTCTATCTGGATGAGACGCCGACAGGTCTCGTGCTGCGAACGGCTGCCCAGGCTGTTGCGCGCGCGCAAGCATTGGCGAAGCAATACACCGCAGGAAAGCCGGATGCGTCGGTCGATGCTTTCCTCGCCTAGCGCCGTGAGGACAGCGACGAGTAAGGGATATTGTATAGGATGCCTCCGCCCTAATCGCCATGCTCAAGGGGGAGAAGGGTGCCGACAAAGTCGCAGCGGCAATCGCAGACGCCCGGATATGCACGATCAATTATGCCGAAGCGGTCATCCACTTCATCCATCTTAGCATGCCTGAACGCTAGGTCGACGCAATGGTCGATCCTCTGAATTGCGCTGGCGCAGCGCGACGGTCTGCCGACATGGACTAGTGACCAGAGCTGGAGAGCAGTTGCCGATGTCGTCAAAGCCAAAGTCGTCGCTATTCGAATGTCCAGCGGGAAGGGCAGGGCGGTTGCCACCTCACCGGTAATAAGCCGCCAGTATCCTGCTAGGCAGCTCCTGTGGGTTTCTCCCTGATAGCGGAAATTCTCAAACCGACCCCGAAACGGTCGTAGCGATAGCTCTTGCGCTTAAGTCGTTGGTCCTGCGATAAGCCTTTCGGGGGCGGCAATAAATCGCAATTTCCTGAAGCGGAGTTACATGGTTCGACGGATTGGCATCTGGTCGCTGGGCATCTTCGGAGCGCTGTCCCTTGCCATGTTGTCGGGCGTTTGGATGATTTTGCCGCCCGATGTTTCGGTGCCGCCGCGTTCCGACCGGATGATTGCTAAGGTTACGATCTGGAATCCCGGCGAGCCCTTGCAGCCCGATCAGACCATCACCGTCAAAGACGGGCGCATAGCCGAAATCAGACCAAGTCGGCCAGATGACGATCCGCCGATTTGCCCCGACTGCATCGTCATGCCCGGCCTGATCGACGCCCATGTTCATACGCCGCCACAGCTCGCAATTGGCAACCAGCGCCTGTTTTCGCTGCTCTACCTGAAATACGGGGTCACCAGTGTTCGCGACATGGGGCAGACCGACGACAATATTGCAGGTTTGCAAGCCGAACTTGCAGGAGGGCGGATCGCCGGCCCCAGAATGTATCGCTGCGGCCCGGTGCTGGATGGCGAGCGGCCGAGCTGGCCCAGCGCCTTGTCGGTGATCGACGCAGCGCAGGCGATCAGCGCCGTGAAGACCCTCAAGGCAAGCGGCGTCAATTGCATCAAAACCTACTCGGGGCTGCCCAAAGCTGCATTTGATGCAGCCGCTGCCGAAGCAAAGCGGCAAGGCCTGCCGCTGGTCGGTCACACGCCGAATGCGGTAAACCTTCGCGATGTGTCCGATTTCGAAGTCCAGCACTTCACCGGCATTCCCTATCTCCGCAAGCCGCCGCCTAAGGGCTTCGACTATCGCTCTCAGGATGTGTCCGGGATGACCAGAGCCGACATTGCCAAGGTGATCGCGCTGATGAAGGCCAACCGCATATCGATCCTGCCGACACAGGGGAACCAGAAAGCGCGGTTGACTGCATCAGACCGGCAGCGGTTCCCTCCGACCGAAGGCCTCCGGCATCTCCCGGCCTTCTGGGAGCAGGCCTGGCCGATGATCGTCGCGCACCCCGAAAGTGGCGAAGCTGTTGCCGCCGACCTTGATGGCATTGTGGCAGAGCTCGCTATTGTCGGCAAAGCCCGTTTGGCCGGTATCGATGTGCTGGCGGGGACGGATGTCGTCATGCCCTATGTCGTGCCGGGCGAGTCCCTGCATCTCCAACTGGCGATGTTGTCCGACGCCTTTGGCAGCAACGAAGCTGCACTCGCCGCTGCGACGGGGGTCAATGGCCGCCATGTTGATCGGGGCAAGGTTGGCCGGATCGCGGTCGGCAACTTTGCCGACCTGTTGATTTTGCCCAAGGACCCGCGTTCCGATTTAGCAGCGGTGCGGGATTGGCAGTTCCTGATGGTCGGCGGACGAATGTATCGGCGCGCACAGATCGACGCGGCGGTCGAGAGCTATGACCAGCATTTCCGCGGAGCCTACTACGAGACTGTGATGAACGGACTCGTCAGCATTCTAGCTTCCGGCTTTAGCCGCGACGAGGGTCATTAGTCCGATGGATTGAAACCGGTCTTTTCGATCGGCAGCCTGCGGCCGACAGACCCCTCCGGTCGCGGCAAGAGCCGCCATTCGCCAATCCACCCAGACCCAGTCATGAGTCGGGCCCCTGTTAGATCCGGAAAGCTGCCAGGCAGCTTTAACGGGCTGAGCGTCAAATTCCGTGATCAATGCGCCGCCGATTAGCACGCCCATCGACAGACAGCCCCAGTCGGCGTCTCCCAAAATCGATTATACCATTTTTGCATGCTATCTCACAAAATACGTATTTGCGGTTAGGCTTAGTTTTCGACAACCTGAGATTGGGCAATGTTCGGGTGCTGCCAAGGGGTGTTGCGACCACAATCAAAGGAAACGGGGCATGTTGGAATCTGGTCTCGAAGTGCGTGCGAGAGTGTCTGACGCGGTTTCACTTCTAGCTCTTTTGACGGCCGTGACGGCTCCAGCAGCGGCGCTGGCGCAGGATCAGTCCGACCCCGACGACGAGCAAGCAAAAAAGGCCGAGCAGACGATCATTGTCACCGGTACCCGACGGGAAGGGGTGACCTATCTTGAGTCCGCGCGTCCGGTCGACATCATTTCTGCTGATGTCCTCAACCGGCAGGGAGCATCAAACTTGAATGATGCCCTGCGTGTCGCAGTGCCGTCGCTCAACGTCCAGCAATTCGTGGCGCAGGATGGATCTGCCTTTGTCCGTCCATTCAGCCTGCGCGGTCTGCCGCCAGACCAGACGCTGGTCCTGCTCAACAACAAGCGCCGCCATCGTTCGGCACTGGTGCAGATCACCAATCAGCCGCTCGCGGCAGGTGCGCAAGGATCCGACCTTTCGAGCATTCCCACGATCGCGATCAAGAGCATCGAAGTTCTGCGTGACGGCGCGGCAGCGCAATATGGTTCGGATGCTATAGCGGGCGTGATCAACTTCCAGCTCAAAGACAACTCCGACGGGCTATCGATGACAGCGCGGTATGGCCAGTTTTATGAGGGCGACGGCGAGGATGTGACGCTCGCGGCCAATGCTGGTTTTCCCGTTGCTGACGGGTTCATCAACCTGAGTGGCGAATATGTCCGGTCAAAGCCGACATCTCGCGGCGCCCAGCGTCCGGATGCGCAGGCTCTGATCAATGCCGGCAATACTGCCGTGCCGGTACCCGCCCAACGTTGGGGCAACGTGAACACTGAAGCTGCACGTTTCCTGCTGAATGCCGAGGTGCCCGCCTCTGATAATGCCACGGTCTATCTGTTCGGCAACTATGCGTGGAGCGCCGGCAATACCGAGTTCTTCTACCGTAATCCGGTGACACGGACAGACATCTTTCGCAGTGTTCCATTGACCACCACGCCGGGCGGAGCAAGGTTCAGTTTCACCTCGCAATTTCCAGGTGGCTTCACGCCAATCTTCGGGACTGACATCGAAGATCTTAGTATCGCGGGAGGGTTGCGCGGCGACTTCGGCGATCTGCGATATGACCTGGCCGCGATTGTCGCTCAGAACCGGGTCCGTTATGAGCTTTCGAACACTGTGAACCCGTCCCTTGGTCCGCAGTCGCCGACCAGCTTCAATGCCGGAAAGGTGACTCAGCGCGAGACGCAGTTCCATGCCGATTTCGTCTATCCATTTGAAATCGGTCTGGCAGACCCGCTAAACGTGGCCTTCGGTGCTGAGTATCGGCGCGAGGCGTTTGAGATCACCGCCGGCGAAGTGGCTTCTTGGCAGGCTGGTCCTTTTGCCCGCGTGCTCGATCCCGACAATGGCAACCTACCGGTGGGTCTGGCGGTGGGCTCGTCAGGCTTCCCAGGGTATGCGCCGTCCTCAGCTGGCACGTGGTCGCGATCAAATTTGGCGGCGTATCTCGACGTGGAAGGCGACCTGACCGACAGGCTCAATTTGGGCATCGCCGGGCGGTTCGAGGATTTCTCGGATTTCGGCAGCACCTTTAACTGGAAGGTGTCAGGGCGCTACGATCTCACCGACTGGATGGCTGTCCGTGCGTCCTACAGCACTGGTTTCAGGGCACCAACCCCGGGGCAATCAAATATTTCGGATGTTGCCACCAATATCGATCTCGTGACCGGCGGACTCCTCTTGACCACCACTCGTCCGCCGAATGATCCGGTCGCACAATTCTACGGCGCACAACCCCTAGATCGAGAGAAGTCGAAGAATATCGCTGCAGGCCTGGTATTCGATATCCCGGGCGGATGGGTTTTTACGGCCGACTATTTCAACATCAAGGTCGATGACCGCATCGCGCTAACCTCGCGCATCCCGATCACCGCAGCCGATCGTCTGGCCATGGCAGCGCAGGGCATCGATCCCGGCGATGTACAGACAGTCAGGTTCTTCGGCAACTTCTTCGATTCCCGCACTGAAGGTGTCGACTTTGTCTTCTCCAAAGATTGGCGACTGGGAGTTGGTACGCGCCTGGGGATCAACGCTTCGCTCAACTACACCAAGAACGAAGTGACCAATGTTCGAGACGCAAGAGCGGTTGATCGCGAACGCAGGATCGAGATCAACAGTTTCAATCCGAACTGGCGCGGCAGCATTACCAGCACGCTTGAAACAGGCGCATTCTCCGGGCTACTGCGCGCGAGCTATTTCGGCAGTTGGACCGACGCCGTTCCGAACGCCGTTCCAACCCCCAACGCGTTCGATCAAACCTTCGGCGCCGAAGTGCTCATTGACCTCGAGCTCGGGTACGACGTAAATGATCGTATCAATCTTGCGATCGGCGCCAACAACCTGCTTGATGCCTATCCGGATCGTGATCAACGCATCGGACAGCGGAACAACGGAATAATTTATCCGCAGTTCTCTCCCTTCGGGTTCAGCGGCGGCTTCTGGTACGTGCGCGCGAACGTCAATTTCTGAGCCAATGTCGCAATCGCGATGCCGACGCTTGCATTA
This sequence comes from Blastomonas sp. CCH9-A1, assembly GCF_001557175.1. NCBI lineage: Bacteria > Pseudomonadati > Pseudomonadota > Alphaproteobacteria > Sphingomonadales > Blastomonadaceae > Blastomonas > Blastomonas sp. CCH9-A1. The sequence goes on along the minus strand of NZ_LSHM01000010.1, from coordinate 56 downwards.
GGAGGGCATAGCGTGGGAGGTACGCCAAGCAACGCTAAGGACGAACAATACCGGAA
>NZ_LSHM01000009.1:0-1547 GCF_001557175.1 Blastomonas sp. CCH9-A1 | reverse complement strand
GCGTCTCGGAGAGCCTTGGCGGCAAAACATACCATGCCCGGCTCGATATCGGGGCCACCCCGGGCCTTGCCCTTGTGCTCCCGGCGCGCAAGGAATTCGTCGAGAATGCCGCGTTTGCGGCGCTTCAGGCGGCCTGCAGGCGCACGATCTATGCCGCGCTGGCGCACAGAGGCCAGCACCGGCTTTCCTTCGAGAACTGGAAGGAAGCGCGCGATCTTGGGGTTGCCCTGCCGGAGGCCGACCCCTGCCTGCCCCGCTGGCATGCTGCCATTGCGGAGAGCGACAACGTCAATGTCGAGTATGAGGAAATCGCAGCAGGTGCGGACACGATCCTTGTCGCGGATCTTGAGCCCGATATTGCCCAGGGACTGGAGCGCGCGCTGCGCGACCACCCCTTGCGCCCGCACCTCGTCGAGAACCATCCCGCATACGCTGGCTATGGCTGGTATGACGCGCTGCATCAGCTCGGCAACGTGCGCTTCTATGTTGCAGCCGGAGAGCGCGACCACGTCATCGCCGAAAACGGCAGCTTCCCCCCGCTCGATGACCATGTTCGTGCCGAGACGATCGAGCTGAGGTTCTGCGTCTTCCACCGCGCCAGCGTAACGCAGCGCGAGGAACGGATCTCGGCAGATGTCGCCTTCGTCCTCGGCGAGGATGGTTGGTACAGCGGCATCGACCAGATCCGCATTGCCTATGTTCCGGGTCCGGCGCTGACTCCTGAAACGCTGGTCGATCTGATCGAGAACGTCTGTTTCTGCGCGAACGACGACAGCGAGGCCGACTCCTGGGACACCCAGCACGAGCACTTCCTGCGCGATGCGCGCGAGCTCGCGGCCCGGGTGCTGCTCGGCGAGGACGAGGCCATTGCGGCGCGTATCCGCGACACGCTTGCCGGCATCCTCTGGGTCATTCCCAAGGACCGGCAGGTTGCCATTACCGTTGCTGCCGGGACCGCGATCGATGTTCAGCTTTCCGCTTTTCAACCTGCGGGCTGAGTCCCGCGAGGCCGTCCGGTTGTCCGCTCGTCGTCTCTTGGATCAGGAGGAGACCTCCAATGCATGACACATCTGACCTCACTTGCGCGCGGCAACGCACCGAGCGCATTGCGCTGCTCAATGATGCCGCGCGCCAGGGCCGTGACCGAACGGCCCGCATCGTCATGACCTCCGGGTTGCTTGCAGAATTCGGCGGCGACACCGTGGCACAAAGCATGATGGCCCAGGCTCGGTTGATGGCCGCTCTGCGCCATTGCACCTTCGCCCAGGATTCGCCCGAGCGAGACTTTGCAAGCATGGATGTCGATGGCATCAAGGTGCTGATGAAAGTCGATTTGTATGATCCGGGGCTTGTCAAGTTCGCATTGAACGGTTCCTTCTGTTGACGCGGTGGGGGGCACACGCAATGCTCAGGGATTGGCTTCATTCGTTCCGAGGTCAGCTGATGCACTATCCGTGCATAGACTTGTATCCGGTCGCGGCCGTGCCCGCGCACCATAATCCGTATTCACATCCCCGGATCGAGCAAAGGCGGATGCGGACCAAACT
>NZ_LSHM01000001.1:0-22523 GCF_001557175.1 Blastomonas sp. CCH9-A1 | reverse complement strand
TTCCGCTTATGTCCGAGAAATCGTTGTCTGGCGAACAAACCTTGAGGTGACGCCTTGCCTCGCGGCTCTTCAGACTCGGAGCCTCGCTTTGCGCGCGCTGAAGCGCAGCGTCGAACGTCAGCGGCTCGGCGTGAAGCGTTGCGGGCAACAACAGCAACGTCGCGCCAATAAAATTGCGCATGAAATATCCCCCTTTTACCGTGAGAGCCGAACAGGACCGCCCCGGTCCACGCGCTAAGCGCAGGCCGGGACGTGATTCGTCAGCCTTTGGAGGGAGAAGAACCCTTGCCGGGCATCATCATGCAATCGGCGGCAGCGACCTTCATCATGTCGCAATCGCAATTGGCCATCTTGGCTTGGTCGTCCTTAACCCAAACGCGAACGCGCGATGGCAGGTTCGACTTGTTGGGGCCAGGTTGCGAACGATTTTGCCATTCCCAATGGCCCGGGCCGCGATCATTGGCAGCTTGCGCCGATACGGAGGTGAATGCCACAAGTGTTGCAGCAAATGTCAGCAGAATTTTCATGCTAAATGTCCTTGGTTGAATCAATTTTGTGCGCGCGACGGCATCACAGCCGCCAGACGCGAGTTGGTTCAGCCAAGGATTGAGGGGGGATCAGGTTCAGGCCCGCTATCGCGGCCGGTCAATGGTTTGACATCCAGCACAAACACCATCGCGTTCGGGAGAGGCGATTTCGCAATTCGATGGCCTCTCGGTGCTTGTGCGAGCGGTAGAGCACATCCCATCTTTGCGATGCAGTCCAAGGTGAGGCCTTTACAGGGAACATCGGAGCTTTCGTCACTCTGTCCCATTGCTTCCATGCAGGCAGCATCCATCGCCGCATCGGCACTCGCTTGCTGGACCGATTGTAAAACAGGAACCGAGGCAGATGCGGCTTCCTGAGCAAACAAGCCCAGAAGTGCTCCGATCAGAAGCATCATGGAAATCCAATGTTTCATTTCAGCACTATCGAATTAAATTGCATGTTCGTCAATTCGATTGATTGCGTCGAATGGTTACAGGGCCAGAGCGCTCATAGTCATCCGGCCGCAACGCCTTGATCTGCGCGGGATCGACCTTCTTCCACACAGGTTCGCGCCCCAAGCGAGCATTAAACAACGTGTTGAACTCCAGCTTGTCGCGTGTCGGAGCATCGATGCGGTCGCCATAGGCCTTGCGGACGGCCTGCGGTTCATACCCCATCAGGCCGAGTAATGTCGGAAAAATACGATAATGGCTCGTGCCGTTATGGTTCCGCAAGGCCGCACTTTGCCAGTCGATGTCGCCGTCTTGCGAACCTTCGATCACGACCATCGGCACTACCCCTTCCTCGATTGCCGGTTCGGGAGTGCAGTGTGTTGCGTTGCCCGGCTCACCACTTTCATGCAAATTTTGACCATGGTCTGCGGTGTAGATGATGGTTGCCCCAGCCGCCTTGGTCGCCGCAAAAAGCCGGTCGAAAAACGCGCCGACATTCCATGCGACTACATTGCGATAGGCATTGCGATACAGTCGCCATTCCTCACGGCTCACATCGCTCGTATCGCGCACATTGGGTTCGACGATGCCGAAAAACTGTTGGCGCGGTTCCACAGGTTTGAACCGAGTCCGGTTTACAGGATATTTTGCCTGAACCGGAAAATGCGCCCCCATCTTGTTCACCAGGATGAATTGCGGTTTTCCGTCGTTCAGCAGTTCCGCAAGCCTGTCCGCCACCGCCTGATCGCGATTCATAACAGGGACTTTGTCAAACTGGACCCATTGGTCGATGGCAGCACGTTCGGCATCGTCCATTCCGTTCTGGTAGACACCGCCGGTTCGTTGCGCATCAATATAGACCGTGGGCAACCCCGCAGCTTTGGCGTAGCTCCATACCGATGGTCCGGTGGCATTTATCCGTTGGTAGTCCGCTCGTGTGCCGCCAAAGCGAAGCGTGAGGTTCGACCCGGTGCTGCAATGGGTGATCGACGAAGCAATGCCAAAATTGTGAATGGCAAAATTAGGCTGTTTTGCAGCCAGTCCGGAATAGACGCCGCCTGCGTTGTTGATGTCCAGATATTGCGCAGCGATGCTTTCATCGACGATCAGAACGATATCGCCTGAGGTTCGTGGCTTTACATGGGCAAGCTTGACGGGTTGCCGTGCTCCGGGGTCGTTGCGGACGCTGTCGAACGCAAGCACCAATGCATAAGCGGGGGCCACGAACGCGCCGGGCAAGCCCCGTCCGCCATCTCCGCCGCGCACATAGAACATCGCTGACATTGCAACGAGCGCGACCGCGGGAATGAGGTCTGCCAGCAAACTGTCGCGCGGTATTTTCGGCCTTGGGGAAAGACCGACGCCCAGAAACAGTAACCCGCCCTGAAGCCCGCCCCAAAGCAAATCGCTCCCAAACTGGCCCGCGGCATCGCTCACAAAACCGCGAGCGTCCCAAAGGTTGGTGAACGCATCATAGGTCAATTCCTGTCCCATCGCGCTGGCAACGCTGGCGGCAAAGAGGCTGCCCGATGCAAAAACCAGCGCCAACATCCAGCGCAAGGGTGACCATGCAACCCGTGCGGCGGCCAACAGTGCAACACAAAGGGTACTGTAAAGAACGAGATAGCCCGCCAGCGCAGTCGAAAGGCCTAACCCGTCCAAACGGGCAAGCACATGCGGAAACGACATTAGCAGTGATGCCGCGATCAGGATTAGTTTCAGTTTCACCTCGATTACTGCCTCGCCCCGGATGGGCGTTTTGGCGCCCCTCGGCGTCGGGAACCATCAGAACGCGGATGCCCCCTTGTGACATGCTCTGCCAATCCTGCGTCGCCTGCTTTAAGATAGTCGTCGAAATGTCTGGAGAGCCAAGGCTTTGCCAACCGCGCCATCAGACCCGAACTGCTGATGCTGTGTTCAACAACAACGCCATGTGGGTTAGCGACCAGATGGAAGGTTTCGTCGATCTGCAAGAAGAAAGGGATCGTTATGCGCCACGCGATCGCACGCGGCGGGTCGAAGAGGACGATTCTGCCCGGACCTTCGGCGTAGGGCCGCGAGCTTAGTAGCTTTTTAAACACTACCCGGATTTCAGCGTTGAATGCCGCATCGCCCCTCAAGCCGATTTGCGGATTCCAAACGCCAATCTGGTCGAGACGGGCAAGATACGACCATAAGACCGGACAAGAAACTTCAAACTTTTGGACGGTTTTCTTTGCTATCATAACGTTGCCATCGGTTCGATCCTTGAAATGCCGCGTAGGGTTCGTTGCTTGTTACTATGCATGCTGCCCGGAAAGCGGCTTCGCAATTGCGCGGATTGCCTTCATCCCTGACCCGAAACGCGCAATTTGCTCTCGGTTGGAAGCAAGTTCGCTGTAAGGAAGATAGCCAATGTTGAGGTCGCCAATTCGGCTGAACGCCGGACGCGCAATTTGCGCGCGGACGTCTTTCTCCCGTCCATCGGGTGCTACCAGGAACATGTCGGCAATGGCTTCGGCTTCACCGCCGCTCAGCGCCAGATCGAGCATCCGCACGATGCCCGAATAGATCGATGTCGAATGCTCGACTTCGAAAGCGGCGGCGACACGCGGTGCGTCTGCTTCGATCCACAACACGTCGATCAGGCGCACGGCATCAGCGCCTGGCGCAGTCGCTATTTCGGGGGGTAGATGCTCAAGGCAGTTCTTGCCAAGCGGTACACCGTCGTGCAATCGGCCCCGATCATTTGCAGCGATCCAAATGCGATAGCCAAGTGCATGTCCAAGATCGCGCAGCCATGACTGTATCTCGCTATGGGTACGATCGTCCTGGTGCCTTGACAACTGAGCCTTGGTCAGTTGCTGCGCTTCGACGCGAACGGCGTCGAGCCGCCTTGCCCAATCGCCGGACGTCTCGTTGGACAGCGAGGGCACAGGATAGCGTCCCGGCCCGATGTCGAACAACAGCCCGCCGATTGCGCCAAGATCGTTCGACAGCAGGTCGCGAAACTGGTCGTTAAGATCGAGGATGCCGCTGCGCATTGCGAGAAACTGCTCCCAGCTGCCCAGCTTTACATTCGATCCGGTGAGCGCATTATAGCCGTTCACAATCGCGGTGTTGAATGGCGGCATCAATGTCGGATGCAGGAAGTAGAGGAGGTTAGCGACAGCAGGCCCAAGCCCTTTGACTTTCCGCGCGTCAATTTCCCTGATGTGCGTGATCACTTCGTCGGCGCTGTCGCAGCACACGCAGTTATGAAGAAGGCGGCCGAACGCACGCTGGTTATCAGGACTCTCGTAGATGTCCGGAATGCGCAGTTTCGGCTTCCACAGGAAAGCATGATCGGCACCCTTGAAAATCTGGCGTTGCTCGGCGATCGAATGCACTACCGTCTCCAGTGACGATCCGCGATAGGTCACCCCAAACGTCCCCGCGTCAATTTCGGCAACAACCTGCTGGATGCCACGGCGGATAGACCGGAAATTCTTGATCCGCTCGTCCCACAGGAACCAGCTTTGATAGGTAGCATTGGCATCATCGCGCCAGCGCTCGATTAATTGCCGGATTTGACCTGACCGGTCAGCCATAACGCCTGCGGCCCTAATCAGCTTGCGGGTGTTTTTGGCTTGCGCGACGAACTATGCGTGGTGACGATTTGCCAAGCCTGTCCATTCCACTTCAACACGCTTGTTGCAACACCAAGCCGGTCAACGGTTTCGCCTGATTTCAGGACAATGCGATAGGTATAAGTTTCGGTTGCGATTGCGACCGGACCCTCCATTTTGATGTCGGCCTTGTAATCACCGAATGTGAACGACTTAAACTCTTTGAGTTCGGGTCCGAGGTGGTGGTCGCGATAAGCGTCGAAATTGCCTTCGACTTTGCCAGACTCGATCACCACCGCGTCGGGCGCAAACAGTTTCTCGACGCCGGTGATATCGAGCTGTTCGACTGCCGATTTGTATGATGACAAGACTGCCGCAGCGCCTTCGCGATCGGGCTGCTGCGCAATCGCTGCAGTACTGACTGATAGGCAGACGGCAAAGAGCGCACCGCGCGAGACTAGATTTCGTTGCATTGTATAAATCTCCATGATCGTGGAACTTAAATGGGACCGTTTATAGAAACTTCTGCGCGACCTATGCGCAATCAATCTGTGAAATGAAAGCAGAAGAAGACGTCACGGCAGGATGATTTTGTAATATGATACAAGTGTTACCATAGCGATGTAAATTCCAAGAAAGGACAATAGCTATTTCAAGCGTGCCGTCAGCGCTAGCGCAATAGGTTTTGCACCCATCGACTAGACCTCGACCGTTTTCAATCTAAGCGCATTGCCGATGACGCTGACTGACGACAGCGCCATCGCGGCCGCCGCTATGATGGGGGACAGCAGAAGACCGAAAACCGGATAGAGAACGCCGGCTGCGACCGGAATGCCAGCGACATTGTAAGCAAATGCGAAGAACAGATTCTGGCGGATATTGCGCATGGTCGCTCTGCTGAGGTGCTGGGCACGCACGATGCCCGTTAAATCGCCCTTGAGCAGCGTCACGCCCGCGCTCTCGATGGCAACATCGGTGCCTGATCCCATTGCGATCCCGACATCGGCGGAAGCAAGGGCGGGGGCATCGTTCACACCGTCGCCTGCCATTGCAACAACGCGCCCTTCGGCCCGTAGTCTCTGGACAACGGCGCTTTTTTGGTCAGGCATTACGTCAGCCTCGATGTCGACGATGCCTAGACGGCGTCCGATAGCCTCGGCAGTGATGCGATTGTCACCAGTCAGCATGATGACCCGAATGCCCGCGGTCGCAAGGTCTTTGAGCGCTTGCGGCGTTGACGCCTTCACAGGGTCGGCAATCGCAATCACGCCAGCGGTTACGCCATCGATGCCGAGAAAGATGGCGGTGGCGCCATTGGCACGCAGTTCATCGGCGCGGGCGGCAAGCGTGCCAATAGGGACGCCGAGTTCGGTCAAGAACCCGGCCTTGCCGACGACCACCGCGCGCCCATCCACCGTGCCCGTAATTCCCTTGCCGACGGGTTGATCGACGTTTGAAGGTTCGCTGAGGATAAGACCTTTTTCTTCAGCGGCCTTGACTACCGCCAGAGCAAGTGGATGCTCGCTCATGCGTTCGAGGCTGGCGGCAATGCGAAGTACCTCGTCTTGCGCTTGACCCTGGGATACCTCGATGCCGACTACGGCGGGCCTCCCCTCGGTCAGCGTGCCGGTCTTGTCGACGACGAGCGTATCGATCTTTTCCATCCGCTCAAGTGCCTCGGCGTTCTTGATGAGAATGCCGGCCTGTGCGCCGCGGCCGACCCCGACCATGATCGACATGGGCGTCGCCAGCCCCAGCGCGCACGGACAGGCGATGATGAGAACGGCGACCGCTGCGATCAAACCATAACCCATGGCAGGAGGGGGACCGATAAGCGACCAAGTTACAAAGGAGACAATCGCGACGAGGATGACCGCAGGAACGAACCAAGCTGCCACTGCGTCGGCAAGCCGCTGGATCGGTGCCCGGCTTCGCTGCGCGTCGGCAACCATCTGGACGATACGTGCAAGCATCGTGTCACGTCCGATCTTGTCGGCGCGCATGAGGAGCGCTCCAGTCTGATTGATGGTCCCGCCGATCAATACAGCTCCCATCGCTTTGGTGACCGGCATCGACTCCCCGGTAACCATAGACTCATCGACGCTTCCCTGGCCTTCAAGAAGAACCCCGTCGACGGGTACCTTTTCGCCAGGCCGGATCCTGAGTGTATCGCCTATCTGAATGTCCTCAAGCGCGACCTCTTCATCCTCACCGTCCGCCCGTACCCGACGCGCGCGCTTAGGCGACAGGTCGAGTAGCGCCCGGATGGCGCCGCTAGTCGTCTCGCGCGCCCGTAATTCAAGAACCTGACCTAGCAATACAAGAACTGTAATGACTGCCGCTGCCTCGAAATAAACAGCGACAGAGCCATCTGCTGCCCGGAAGGCAGCCGGAAAGATTTTGGGCGCGAGAACCGCAACCATGCTATAGGCCCAGGCAACGCCTGTCCCCATTGCGATTAGTGTGAACATGTTAAGGCTGCGGGTCTTGAGTGAAGTCCATGCCCGTTTGAAAAAGGGCCAGCCTGCCCAAAGCACAACTGGCGTTGCTAGCGCCATCTGTATCCAGTTGCCCGTTTGGCGTCCTAGCCATTCGTGCAGTCCGGTCAGGTGGCCGCCCATTTCAATAGCCAGAACGGGCAACGCTAAAACCAGGCCGATCCAGAAGCGGCGGACCATATCGCGATATTCTCCGCTCGGACCTTGATTGGCGGTTGGCATGACAGGTTCGAGCGCCATGCCGCAAATCGGACAGCTGCCGGGAACAGGCCGCTGAATTTCTGGATGCATCGGACAGGTCCAGATCGCACCGTCGGTTACGGCAGCAGCTGCCGCGTCTTGGGTTGGACGGCGCGATCCTGAGACAAAGCGGCCCGGCTCGGCGACGAATTTTACATGACAGCCAGAGCTGCAGAAATAGAAGGCTTCGCCTTGATGAACTGCTGATGGCGTATTGCCGGCGGGCTCAACCGTCATGCCGCAAACAGGATCGGTTGCAACTACGTCGGTTCGGTTGGATGAAGCGGGCATGTTACTCCTCGCTCTCGCGAGCTTTCAACAATTGACGAGGTACGAAAGTCAGGCCGCTCTCACTCAATTCGCCGAGCTCATCCGCTTTAGCCAAACGGCGAAGATGCTGGAGCGGTATCGATTTGCCATGATCGCCAATGGCGAACGTGTCTGTCTCTAATGTTTTGCGAAGGCGAGAGGCCATGCTTTTGCTCCATGGTTATCCTCTCGCCTCCGGCCCGCGGACGGGGCGACCCGACGGGCAAACCAAGCGCAAGGAACGACTAACTCATTTTTTAATACGCAGCTGCGACCGGCACCCCTTGAAGATTGTTGAATTATTTGCGCCTTCGATTGCAAAACATTCGCCGACGCGTGCGTTGCCTCGTCATTATGAGGGTGTACCATCGGTCTCAGGACGAGCTGGCATATGACGCGTGGGCCCAAGATTGGGCCACGCGGCTGTGAACGGCACGGATATGCCGTGTCCGAACAGACACGACACCATGCTTTACGGCTGAATCCGGTCGTCCGTTAGTGGTTGCCATGGCCGCCGTGTGAACCGCCACCGTGCCCAGCATTATGTCCGTTACCGTGCCCGGCATAAGGGCGCCAACCATGACCACCGCCATGCAACCCGATTCCGAGAGAGCCATAAAGACGTGCGCTGGGCCCATAGCGATAGGGGTCGAAATAGCCGCTGCCATCATATCGCGCAGAAGAGCGTGCTTGTCGGATGGATATAGGGATCATACATGTTTGCGAGGACGCCTTGCTGGTTTCCTCCAAGGAAGCTGCCGGACGTGACGGCGCAGGTGGCGATGCTTGCGTGCTTTTTGTGGGAATTATGTCCTCTATCGGCTTAGCCACAAAGGCGCCAGGCGTCGAACACGGCACCGCGTAATAGGCGAATGCGGGACGCGGAGCATTATAGGTAGTGCATCCACCGAGTATCGCGAGCGACATCGGCGCGAGAGAAAGTCTGATCGAGCGAACCAACATATTAGCCTCCTGATTCTGGCGCCCGCGTCAGTGGACGAAGTTGCGACGCCAAAGAAATATGTGCAAATCGAAATGCGCCCTCGAACTCGTTTAAATCGGCGCTTCGCGTCGCGGCACTCGCTTTAGGCGCATTGATTTCATTGCGCGCCGAGATGTGCTGGGCGCTAGTTGGGGCTCAGGTACATGTTTGCGGTGATATCCGACAGCAACTAGCTCATGTATCGCCGTCAGATGTTGATAGTTCGCTGTCCGGCCTTGCTTTTGCGCGAGGCTTGCGCACGCAAACTCTAACGTTACGCGGGCCGACAGCTTGACAGCGCCGCTCGGCGCGATTGACGTTACGTCTGTCATTTGAAGCAACCTTCGGCATGGGCGAGGCTTGAGAAAGTCCGTCCAAGCCAGATGATTGGAATGTCGATGATCCCGCGACAGCGACTATCGGCGTGGCTACGATCGACAGGGCCAGCAAAGTTCTAGTAAACATGGTGTCAGTTCCTGCTTGAGGTGCAAAAAGCCTTTCAATGGCAAGGCTGGCATCAATGCTAATCATCCAAGATCACATGGGCCTGAGCTGCGAATGAACATGCTTTAATCTTGTACTGCCGCCAATTCATGGCTTAATGCTGGCGTATTATTACATGTAGGCCGGTAAATTTATTTAAACCGAATTCATCAACATCACAGTATGGTGTTATGCTCTTGAGCAAATCTTCATCGTCCGCCTGCGACCAACGCTAGGCGAGAGGAGAAGCCATGATGTCCAAAATTGCGACCGTGGGCTGCCCAAAGGCGGTTCTCGCTGTGATACTTATGACCAGTGCGTCACATGCATACGCTGGCGATGCTCGGAGTCCCGAACGCTTCGTTTCGATTACGGTATACGGAAGCGAAGCATGCCCGGCGGCTGCCCACGCAGAGATTGTCGTTTGCGGACGCGAGCCCGAATCGGACCGATATCGGATACCCCGAACGCTGCGCCGAGCCAGATATCAACTGCCCGCGCAAAGTTGGGCAAGCCATGTGCATACACTCGACGACATTGCCCGCGCAGGCCGCCCGAACGGCTGCTCGGTCGTGGGCCCGGGCGGACAGACTGGATGTTATGGTCACGCGCTCGAGCGATGGTTCGCCGAAAGACGTCAATAGAGTGTCAGTGCGCATGGCGATCCAATGCAAAAGGTCACGATCCGTCAATTGAGAGCCTTTGGCAGTTCACATAAGCTGGTGTACCTATCCAGAGATAGTATCTTCCGGCAACGCGATGGCCTTGCCCCAACCCTTTGATCATGTCGATTTGACCGAGACGGGGCGGGCAGCACCTACATCTATTCCGAAAGCCATTTGGGCGAGCGCGATCGCGCGACGCCTGTCGGAAGAGTCCTCTGATAAATCGCACCATGCGACACAAGCAGAGGCCCCGTTTAAATCGTTCCAAATGCGTTCCGCCATTAAGCTAATCTCGTGCTGCGCGGGTGCGCGACCGGCTGTCATGCAGTCGATCATCACGGGGTGAAAAATCCGGCTGATATCGGACAAAAGCATGGTGATCTGGCTTCGCTGGCGACCGCAGGAGCGGAGAGCCTGGCAATAAGAGATGTAAGCATATTCGATAGATCATCTCGCGCAAAGTAATTCTGGCGCTATATTCGGCGAGAACTTTTACAATTCGCCGTCCCCAAAACTTGCACGTGAGCCACAGCACAAACGCATTCGTGAACTATACGCTTGGTGGGTGTTTGCGGCACTGTCAGATCCTTACGGTGTATTTGGGCATCGTACTTAAGGTCTGACGTCGGCAACCGGTATCGCGAATATTTGACCCCGGTCGACAGGGGAGGGGAGGACGACCGGGGTCCTTGCCAGCATCAACGTCGGCACAACGCACGCGCGTCATGCCAGATTAACGGGCCATAAGATGCTGGCCCGATTGCTCAATTTGTAAAACCTCCTTTCCTGGTCTGGCTCTTAAATCCTAAACGGATAGCTTTTCGGTTTAGGCGTTGTCATTGCCTTTACGGATCGTCTATCTTGTTACATGAAGCACTTTAGCGGCATTGTTTGTGGTTATTCTGAGCTGAAAATTGCAAATTTGTCACTTTAGGCCGCGCCAACACCGAGATTGGTTGCACCCTCCGCCTCGCCGCGCAGAGATGCTGACGTGGGCGCAGATTTACTTGTCAGATCCCGAAGGAGCGGCAATCACGTTCTAGTCGTTCGAAGCGGCCTTGGGCTTCGCTTTTTTCGGTTGAGGAGCGTCTGCCTGAGTGTTGCCGCTCGCATCGGGATGCTCATTTCGTGCGCGATAGGAGAAACGATTCCAGCCCGGCAGACGATAAAGCTCAAGAACACCTAAAATTAACAGCGCCGTGATTGCGGCAAGATGGTAGATTCCATAGGCCGCGCTGAGTCCGACTGCTGCGGAAGCCCACAGCGTCGCCGCCGTTGTCAATCCCGTTACGCGGCCAGTGTCTCGCAATATTATGCCGGCTCCAATGAAACCGATTCCGGTAACAATGCCAGCGGAGATCCGGCCCTGGTCACCGATCGCTCCCGAAACAAGTCCGAAAGCGCACGCGCCAAGAGCTGCCGCCATATATGTTCGGATGCCAGCTTCACGACCGTTGCGTTCACGCTCCCATCCGATCAACGCTCCAAGTGCCGCCGCTAACAGCATGCGGCCTACGTCTACAAACCATGGCACATCGGACGGGACTGAAGACATGCCCGGCCGCTCAAAATGCGAGGTGACGCATGCCGCCGTGCATGAACGATCCTCCGAGCCACCCTTGGATCGATATCGCTATCGTCAAGCCGGCCAAGATTAGCCAGTACGCGGCTCGGTATCGACCCGGATGGCGATGTCGCGCAAAGGCCATGTATACAAGTATGCTTGCAAAGACGGCGATCGAGGTTCCGATCCAACGATGTGCCGTCAGGACAGGATTGCGATCTACAAATTGCCAGCCGCCTGCAAACCAACCTAGCCCCGCAGCGACAATCGCGCCGATCGCGCCGACAACCAACATGACGCCCGCAACGCGCTGATAGCTCGCGTCGCGTCGCCACAGGCCAAAAAGTTCGACGCCCATTGCTCCGATTATCATCGCAATCGGGAAATGAATGACCATGGGGTGCAAACGCCCCAACCAGTTGAAAAGCCGTTGCAGGAAGGTTTTTCCCTCAGGCGAATCATCGTGCATGTGGCCCATCGATGCCCCATCATGAGAACTGGCTTGCGTTGTTGCGGGCATGCTTTCCATCTGCATGTCAGCGTGCCCGTCTTCTTGATGCTCCGTTGAGGAATGCTCGGTTAGTGGTCCAGAGGCTTTTTCAACAGGTTCGTTTGCCGCCGCCGAGCCCGCCGAAATCAGAAGCGCTGCGGCAAACAGCGGAGTAAATTGTTTCTTGAAGGCCATTGGTTGTAATCCTGCCGATAATGTTGGTGGGAACAGCCGCGAGGCTGTCCTTCAGCATTATCTAGGCTAGGCCCGAATGCCTTTGGTCAGCTACGGATATCGTCACAGCCTTCCTGACGTGGCCTTTCGTCCGCAGGCCTTTCATGAACATTACAACGTTTTCATATATTCAGGCGGTCGAGTGCCGTTTTTGGAATATTGCCTCGAACCTTGCGGATGATAGCGTTGTAATGATTGTTACAGGTGCCTGATACGCAGGACAGGTGATGTCCAATATTTTGTTATGCCGGAAAAATGATTTGGTGCTTCGGCGAAGCCTATATCTCGCAATAAGTCGGGACGTTTGTGCTAAGACAACGCTCCTAGCGAATCTTTTGCCGGTAAGTGAGATAAGGCACACATATGAAACTGCTTCTGATCGAAGACGATAATGCAACTGCGGACTACGTTAGGCAGGGTCTCATCGAGCTCGGGCATGCCTGCGACCATAGCGAGACGGGAATTGACGGTCTCACGGCCGCGTTGACTAACAGTTATGATGCCATCATCCTCGACCGGAGCCTACCGCAACTGGATGGGCTTTCGGTGCTGCAGGCTCTTAGGGCCGAAGGCCGGACCGTTCCGGTGCTCATTTTAAGCGCGCTCGGTCAGGTCGACGACCGTATCCGGGGCCTAGACAGTGGCGCCGACGACTATCTTCCAAAGCCTTTTTCATTTCAGGAGCTCATCGCAAGGCTGTCTGCGATCATCCGCCGCAGTGAAGGGGTAGCCTCGACGACCGTTGTGCGCCAGGTTGCCGATCTCGAGCTTGATCTCCTGGCGCGTTCTGCGCGGCGCGGGGACCGCAATATAGAGCTGTTCGCCAAGGAATTTCAGATTCTCGACTATCTCGTGCGCCACGCCGGCCAGGTTGTAACTAGGACAATGATGCTCGAGGCCGTTTGGGATTATGGCTTCGATACGGGAACAAATGTAATCGATGTCCACATCAGCCGCCTGAGGTCCAAAATAGATCAGCCCGGGGAACGACCTTTGCTCCACACCGTGCGCGGAGCGGGCTACCGTCTCGATGCCCGATAGACGAAGGCAAACCCATGCGGCCGCATTCAGGGGGGCGTTGTGGGTTACCCTTGCCGCTTTGGTCGCGACAGTGACATCGCTGACCTTGCAATATTCGCGAACCATCAGCCTTCTCGACACCGAGGCGCAGCATATGGTGGGCGCCGAAATTACGGGCCTTGCCGACCGCTATAATGCGGGGGGTGTGTTCGAGCTAAAGCGGTTTGTCGATGCGCGTGCACAAAGCGGTGAACCAAGAGATTTTGTCTATGCGGTGGCTGATCCCAGATTCAAGGTTATTGCCGGTGACCTATCTTCCTGGCCACGCGACATGCGTCATGACGGATGGAACCGGGTAACCGTGCCGCTGCAAAGCGGTGGGAAAACCGTTGAACACGATATCGAGGCTCGAATTGTTCGTCTGAATGACAGTGGTCGCCTGCTCGTTGGACATCTTGCAAGCGGAAGGGCCCGGCTGCGTGAGCGCTTCATCGAGACCCTGATCTGGTCGATCGGCCTTACTGCGCTCATTGGATTGGGGTTGGGATGGTTGATTAGCCGTCGTGCTCTCCGTTTTGTTGGGCGGGTGAGCGATACCGGCGAACGATTTCTCGCAGGTGGACTTGACGAGCGTTTGCCGACAACCGGGAGGGGCGACGAATATGACCGACTGGCTGAAACCGTTAACGCCTGCTTTTCCGAGGTCGAACGCATGGTCGCAAGTTTGCGCGCTGCGACCGACGGGCTGGCACATGATTTGAAGACACCTATCACAAGGATCAAGGCTCGAATAGAACTCGCGACGCTCAGGGAGGCACCGATTGATCCGAGCATTCTTTTGGAAACGTCGCATGACCTCGATGCACTGCTTAAGCTTATCAACGATTTGTTGGGTCTTGCCCGAACGGAGGCTTTGACAGCTGAAGCGTTTGAGCGGGTCGATCTGGCCGAAGTCGCCAAAGAGGCCGTCAATCTTTATGAGCCGGTGGCTGAAAGCGAAGGATGCCGACTGGTCGGACATACGCAACCAGCGGTTGTTGAGGGTGTCAGACCTTTGTTGATGCAAGCTGTGGTCAACCTTATCGACAATGCGCTTAAATATGGAGGTGCCGCCGCCAATGTCGGCGTTTGGACCGAAACGTGCAACGGTCGGGTCATCCTTTCAGTGACGGACGATGGACCGGGCATTGATCAGGACGATTACAAAAGAGCTGTTGCACGGCTCACGCGATTGGACGCTAGCCGGACGACTCCTGGAAGTGGGCTTGGTCTATCGATCGTTTCGGCAGTTGCGCGCGCGCATGGTGGTACTTTGTCGCTACACGATAACCGCCCCGGCCTCAAGGTCATCATCAACCTCCCAGCTGTCGCGGGCTCGGGTGCCACACCCACTGCGCAAACTGCCGCAGTCTAATTGAAAAACGCAGCTTTAATGGCTTACGGCGGCTTTGTTAATCACTGCGTGAACCGTGTAGAGACCAGATCAAAACCACCTGCTTTGAGATCGGGCGACACCGACTGAGCTTATATCCAAGAAGATAGTGCCGTTTCCGCATTCCTGACAAGAAGAGGATAGAAAATTTACCTACGATCCTTGTCCTTCTGTTCTTTGTCTTGTTTTTGGTTTGATGAAGGCGCGTTATCGACCGGATGATCATGTGTTTCAATGCCGGCATAATGATTCAGCTGATCTCTGGAGATGTCGGCATTCTGTTCGGGCTCGCTGCAGCTGGCAAGACCTATACCGATAACGAAAACCACCCCCATTCGCGTGCATTTAGAGGTCATATTATGTCTCCTTGGTCATGCTGGATCACACTGCTGGCAAAATGTTTGTCCCTAAAATAATACGCACCGCATCGGCAAAACCCTCATGTTTCTGTGCGCCTAACCGCATTGCAGCGAGGGAAGCCCGAACGAGCAGCGTATAACCTTATAGAGGCACCTTTAATTCTAGGCCCAAGCGCATCTTGGCCGACAATCGTCCGGTGCTCGGTCTATCGAGGAGTGAATGCTCATGTCCATAAAATCGGCAGACCGTCGCCGGGAAGGTGATCCGGACGAAGCGTTTGACTGTATCGTGATCGGCGGCGGCCCAGCGGGACTGACCGCTGCGATCTATCTACAACGATTCTTGCGGCGCTGCTTGGTAATCGATGCTGGGTCGGGACGCGCAGCATCCATTCCGCGGTCGCATAACCTGCCGGGTTTCCCAGGGGGTCTGTCAGGTACCGAGTTGCTCGCCCGTCTGCAAACGCAACTCCACGAATTTGGCGGTGTCATTGAACAGGCGGAAGTTGAAAGTATCGGGTTGTTGAATAAAGATTTTGAGGTTTGCAGTGGTCGTGATGTATTTTGGTCGCGGTCAGTTATTCTCGCAACTGGCGTTGTCAATCACAAGCCGGATATGCCCGAGGCGATGCACGCCAGCGGCGTTTCTCGCGGTCTCATTCGCTATTGCCCGATTTGCGACGGATATGAAGCACGTCAATTGTCAATCGCGGTGTTAGGGGCTGATCGGCACGGTGCTGCCGAGGCCCTGTTTCTGCGCGCCTATGGGGCTCCAATTACATTGCTGGCACAACACTCGCTTGAACTTAAAGACCCCGATTTGCGAGATTTGGCGCAGGCTGGCATCAATGTTGTCGAGGAGGCTGTCGAAAATTTTCATCTTACCGCCTCGGCGGTCGAAGTGTCGTGGGTCAGTGGCAGGCGTCAATCTTTCGGCACACTTTATCCTGCTCTTGGATCAACGGCCCGGACCAAGCTGGCGGTCCAGCTCGGCGCGAAGTTGAACGATCAAAGATCCTTAATAACCGACCAGCACCAAAGAACTTCGATACGTGGACTTTACGCGATCGGTGATGTTGTCGAAGGCCTCGATCAGATTTGCGTTGCTGAAGGTCAGGCTGCGATTGCAGCAACTGCCATCCACAACGAATTGATCAAGCGCGACCGCTAGCCGTTTCGTGCCATTACTGGGGAGGCCTTTCGGTTGGGGATAAACCACCATGGCTGTCCTCGATTGCCGGACCTTTTCCCGCTGTGATCGAATTTCTCTCGTTATGTTGATGCCTCGCTCCCAATAATTCGACTGACTGTCATTACATCCCAAATTGGCTGTAACTATTTAGGTGCGTCCGTCGAACGTCTTCCAGCGAGCCAAAATATATCCAGCATGAGAATGAAGGCGGGAAGGGAAGAGCGTGCCATCAAACATATCGAGAATTATTCTTAGTCGATCCCAAGCTCGTGCCATGGCTTTCTGCTCGCTGGCAGCACTCGCTTTGTCGGGTTGTGCAACCTTCGATCCGGCTAGCGACAAACTTGAAATCGATCGTCTGCTCACCGAGCGCGGCGCGCCAAGCCTCGGTTGGAACCAGAAAGGGTCGGCCGAGGACGAGGCGGCAGTACAAGAGTGGCTTGCACAACCCTTAACGCGCGACACCGCAGTAAAGATCGCCGTGCTAAAAAGCCCCCGGCTGCAGCAACTCTATGGCGAGCTGGGGTTGGTGCGAGCTGATGTCCTGGAAGCCGTGCAGATCAGCAATCCACGCATCGGTATTTCCTCGCTGTCGCTGGAGAACGGGCCGGGCTCACAACTTGTTTTCGGCGTCGCGCAGCCGCTCGTCGATCTGCTCACTTTGCCGGTCAAGGCGAAGCTTGCACGTCTCGACTATGAGCGATCGCGTTATCAAATTGCTGCCGCCATTCTCGGCGTCTCGCTTGACGTCGAGTCCGCCTGGTATGGCGCTGTCGCGTCACAACAGGTCGCAGACATGCGCGCCGCCGTCGCTGAAGCGCTGCAGGCATCATCCGACCTGGCCCAGCGCTTTTACGATGCGGGCAATATCACCGAACTCGAGCTGAACCGTGAAAAGGCGGCAGCAAGTGAGGCGCGGGTCGATGCAGCCCGCGCTGGCGTCGCTGCGAAGATCGCACGCCTCGAACTTAACAATTTGCTCGGGCTGTCGGGTGAAAATGGTCGATGGACGAGCACGGCGGTGCTTTCGTTGCCGATTGCCCAAGAAGACGATTCTGCCACATTGCAGCAGATGGCACAGGCAAACAGTCTCGAGCTGCTTGCTGCCCGCAAGGGTGAGAAGGTCGCCGTTGGTGCTGCCAAGATCAGCCGCTGGTTTCGGCTACTGGGAACGACGACCATAGGTTATGAACGTGAGCGTGAAGTCGAACGCAGCGTCATTAAAGGACCAACGCTCGATCTGGAGTTGCCGATTTTCAACCAGAACGGTGCCGCAGTGGCGCGGTCGCGAGCCCAGTTACAATTAGCGCGCGCGCGGCTTTCTGCGCTCGAGTTGAATGCGGCTAACGCTATTCCTGCGGCAACCGAGCGGGTCCGTGTCTTGAGCGAGGTCGTGGACATCTATCGGACCGCACTGGTGCCTGAGCGCGAGACTGTCGCGCGCCAGAGCCAGCTCGAGCAGAATTTCGCGCTGATTGGCGCGTTCGAGGTGCTGGCCGCGCGCGCACAACAGTTCGATGCCTACCAAGCTTTTCTGGAAGCCGTGCGTGATTACTGGCTCGCACGCGTTGATTTGATGCGGTTGATTGGTAGCCGGCTGCCGAGCGAGGCAAATGCTTCTGAGCCGACGCAGTCCGTGCAGGATTATCTTAACCCGGCTACAAGTCCATCAGCGCCGAATGGGCATCACAATCATGGCGGAGCTTCAGCACCCGCAGCACTGCCTGCCGAACCGTCCCGCGAACAGGGGCAGGTTCTGCCGAACTCTGATGAAACATCTCCGGCGAAACACCACAACATCCCTTCTGCAACAGCAGATCCGGATGCGGCTTTACCGTCGCGTGAGATGCATGGTGGCGTTCAGACCGACGCCGCTGATCCGCCAAAACAGATAGAGGGAGAACCGGACCAATGACGACCCGCCGACAGATTTTGACATCGGGTGCGGGAGCAGCTCTTGGACTTGTGCTTGCAGGCCGCGCTTCTGCTCAGGACCACACAGCGCATGGAACTTTACCTGCAATGCCGATGGACAGTGAGAAAGGGCAGCCTCAAGTCGATCTGCCAGCGGATAAAACCAATATGCCGGCCGTTGCCCAAAACGTCAGCCAGGGCCGCGTTCGAACGCTGAACGGTTGGAGCCTTCCGCATCGCATGGTCGGCGGCGTCAAAGAGTTTCATCTCGTTGCAGAGGAAGTCAATCATGAGTTCGTGGCCGGCTCAAAGGCTAAATGCTGGGGTTACAACGGATCGACACCCGGCCCGACGATCGAGGCGGTCGAGGGTGACCGGGTCCGTATTCTGGTAACAAACCTGCTTGGCGAGCACACTTCGGTGCATTGGCATGGTCTCTTATTGCCCTCGGGAATGGATGGTGTGGGCGGTCTCACCCAGCCGCAAATCAGTCCGGGCGAAACCTTCGCATATGAGTTCACATTGCGCCAGCATGGCACCCATATGTACCATCCCCACGCCGACGAAATGACGCAGATGGCTTACGGCATGATGGGTCTTTTTGTCATTCATCCGCGCGTCGCCGAGCCTATAGATCGTGATTTCGCATTTCTGCTTCATAACTGGGCCTTGAAGCCCGGCACTTGGCGGCCGGACCCGTCAATAATGGTTGAGTTCGACCAATGGACATTCAACTCAAAGATGTTTCCGGCAATTGAACCGCTCGTTGTGCGAACCGGCGACCGGGTGCGCATTCGCGTTGGTAATTTGTCCATGTGGAACCATCCGATCCATTTGCACGGCGTTCAGTTCGACGTGACTGGCGGTGATGGCGGTCGCTGGCCGCGGGAGCGCTGGCGCCGCGAAGTTACCGAGATCGTGGCCGTCGGCCAGATGCGCGACATAGAATTCACAGCTGTAGCTGGAGACTGGGCGTTACACTGCCACATGGCCCACCACACGATGAACGCTATGGGTCATGGTATTCCGAACCAGACTGGTGTGGATCAGTCAGGTGTTGAAGCACGCATTCGCAAAATTTCGCCTGGCTTCCTTCCGATGATGCGAAACGGCATGGCAGAGCATCAGGAGCATACAGATGCGGGTCACCAGGGTCCCGTGAACACCGCACCGATGATGGCTGGTCAAGGGCAATTCGGTAATCTGGAAATGGGCGGAATGTTCACGGTAGTAAAAGTTCGGGATGATGTACTGCCTGGCGATTTTAGCGATCCGGGCTGGTATCAACATCCTGCGGGCACCGTCGCGCGCCGGATCAGTAGCGATCCTGCCTTTGGCGGGCCCATCAGGAAGTCATAAGCAAAGTATAGCCCGCAAACCTGCGATGCCCTTTTGGGGATCTCTGCCATTCGATCCTCTGATTCTTGCGTGGCCCAGAGGATCGATTTTTCTGGTTCCGACCGTCATCCGCCCGGAATGTCTTTTTCGCCGCACAGAATAGAGATCGAGCCGGTGATCGTGTTGATCTGTTTTATCTCCCGCACGTTCGAAAAGCCCGCCTCGATCATCAGGGGCACGAGCACGCCATCCGCGTTGGGCTGGGTGTCCGCCATGCCGTCCAGCTTCTGTATGGTTGCTCTGAAAAGCCGGCGCATCAGCCATGAGCGCTGTTCGCCGTAATCGGCGATGTACAGTCGGCCAGCTGTTCGGAGTATAGAGTGGATTTCGAGCAGAAGACGCAGTTTTTCATCGAGCGGCACCTGATGAAGAACGAGGCAGAGTGTCGCTAACGTAGGAGCCGGCCAATCTGCCGCTGTGTCTGCCGAGAACAGCCCCTGTGCGAACTCGGCCTTAATCGCCGCACGGCGCGCCTTCTTGCGGGCAATCGCTACTGCATGCCGGTCCGGATCGATGCCAAAATAGCTTGTCGCAGGGTTCTTCAGTGCCAACACAAGCGCAAGGCTGCCAGTCCCAGCCCCGATATCCAAAAGAATATCGCCGCTTTTGGGCGAGATGATTTCAACAAGCGCACTGCGCCAGACGCGTTCGCGTGTGGATAATCTGACCCCGGCATCATAAAAAGGCGTCAGGAAATGATGGCCTGCGGGCGGCGTGTATGTGCCAGGGTCCGGCATCAGTGGCGACGATCGGATTGCGACGGCGACAGGCTGGTTTCCGAGTGCGTAGCCCTGAACGGCTCGGCAAGTTGCGCGAGGTAGGTTTTCGGAAAGTCAGCGCGGCCCGCAATGCCAATCTGTCCTGCCCGAATATGGTTGCTGGACCGAAATCTGGCTGTTCCCAAAAGGACGTCCCAAACGGTGAAGAAGAGCCCGAAATTTACATCGCCCTCCTCAGCCGACGCCAGATGGTGATGGCGGTGCACCGGAGCGACAGCCCAGAGATAAGCGAGGGGACCAATCCGCATGTCGACGTTGGAATGCTGCAGCTGGAGCTGAATCGCGACCGCGAAAGACCCGACGACTGCGATATCCTGCGGAATGCCCATCAAGAGCCAAGGCAAGGTGCCGACCGCAATCTCGATCAGTTGGTGGACTGGGTGTTTGAGAAGCCCATTAAACCCGTACATTCTTCGGACCGAATGGTGCACGGCATGGAAACGCCAGAGCAACGGGAATCTGTGACTGGCGAAATGGGCGAAAGTGATGCCTGCGTCCAACAAAAATATAGCCAGCACCACCTGCGCCCAGAAGGGTAATGATGTTGGCCAGACCGAAGGCCAGGGAACGACACTGGCAAAGAAGGGCAACATGAGAACGAGCAGCAGAATTGAGCTTTCGTTTATAAGAGCATGTGCCAAATCGCGCTTCGCATCCCCTTGATTGCGGTTCCACTGGATTTCAAACGGAGCGATACGCTCGGCAATCAGCGATGTCGCGATAGCTCCGACCAGCAACGCGATGAGCCACAAAGGCGACATCCCAGCGGAGACGAGCATCGCTGCACCCCCGACAAAAGTCAGAAAGTAAAGCGGGGCATAGAGAGTACGGAAAGCCAACACGAAAGCGCTCCTTGGAAATGTTGAGTGCTTCTCTTCGATCTATGAACCCTTGGTCTTGAACGTTTCGCTGACTGGTATCAGCGAATGACCGAGATCTCGAGCTGGGCGAGCCCAAGCGAGGGGGTGACACCGAACCACTCGACAAGACGGCGGGTAAAATGGGCCTGATCGGAAAAGCCCCCGGCAGCAGCCGCGTCCGCTAGATTGCGGAATTGCCCTAGTGCGTCAATTGCGCGCTGTAGCTGAAGCCACTGCAGCAATTTGGTTGTCGGCACGCCGAAATCGTGAACAGCAATTTCTCGCAGACGCGTTGTCGAAAGACCAACCGCTTGCGCAAGTGCTGTGGGACTGGAGCCGGGCTCGAGCGTGCCTAATGAGGGCATAGCGTGGATGGTACGCTAAACAACGCTAAGGGCGAACAATCAGCGAACGCTTATGCGACGCGGCTATCCGGCGGGAGATTGAGGGCCTTGCGGCCAGCGGAAGCGGCTGCGCGATCCCAGAGGAAATCGCCGGAGAAGGCAATATGCTCCCAACCCACGGGGGACGTATGGGCGAGCAGATAATCAGGCACCGCGACCGAGGTTGATCGTAGATGCTGGGCGGCAGCATCCATGTAGATCGTGTTCCAGTAGACGATCGCGGCGATGACTAGGGTCCGGACCTATAAACGGGATTCACAGCGGCGTCGGGATGTGATTCACGTGTCTCCAGTTAGGAGGCACGGCGCATGGCGGATTTCTTCTGGTTTTCCGATGAGCAATGGGCGCGGATCGAACCTCTCCTGCCGCAGGATACGCGCGGGATGCCGCGGGTAGATGATCGGCGGGTGCTCTCCGGCATTGTCCATGCGTTGAAGAGCGGCGGTCGTTGGGGCGATTGTCCCGAACACGTCTACGGCCCGAAGAAGACGCTCTACAACAGGTTCCGACGCTGGGCCGAGCGCGGCATGTGGGAGCGCATCTTTGCCGATCTTGCCGGGCTCGAAGGCGTGCCATCCAGGCTGTTCATCGACAGCTCGTGCATCAAAGTCCACCGCACTGCTGGTGGCGCAAAAGGGGGGCCTTGGCTCATGGTATCGGCATCACCAAGGGGGGCCGGAACACCAAGCTCCACGCGGTCTGCGACGAGAAGGGCCGCCCGCACGTCCTCCTGCTGACACCCGGCAATACGCACGACGCAAAGGTCGCGATGCTGGCGATCAATGCCGTGCCGCCATCCGACTATCTGGTCGCTGACAAAGGTTACGACAGCAACGCCTTGCGTTCCTGGCTGATTGAGCGCGGCACCACACCGGTCATCCCGTCGAAGTCCAACCGCAAGGTGCAGATCAAGCACGACCGGCAGATTTACCGACAGCGCAACGTCGTCGAGCGCATGTTCTGCCGCTTCAAGGACTGGCGCCGCGTCGCCACGCGCTTCGACCGCAATATCAAAACCTTCATGGCAACCATCGCCATCGCAGCCTTCGTCACATGGTGGCTCTAATGAGTCCGGACCCTAGATTGAGGCCGGATGCCCGATATTGTTGCGCCTCATGGCTGCGGTCGATGAT